>JAIRTY010000700.1 GCA_031254715.1 Nocardiopsaceae bacterium
CCCGCCACAGCTGCCAGCCACGTGCCAGGTAAAAGGCGGCGGCGTCGGCGGTGGCGCCGAGCGCACCGATCTCGTAGCCGCCGCGTATCACCCGCTCGAGCGCTTCCATCAGGGCGCCGCCGTGGCCGCGGCCGCGCCGGTCCGCGCGGACGCCGACCCCCTCCACGTAACCGGTGCGCAGCGCCCGCCCGCCGGTCAGCAGCCGCCGCTGGATCACCGACGCGTGCCCGATCAGCTCGTCCCCCTCCCACGCCAGGGCGTGGATCCCGCCCAGCGAGTGCTCCCAGTCGGGCTCGGTCAGGTCGTCGAAGACCTCATACAGCAGTGCCCGCGCCGCCGCGAGGGTGGCGGGGTCCAGGTCGGCGGTATGCGCGGTCTCAACCTCAGTCACAGGCCCCATCATCGGCGATGCCGGGCGCTGGCATCCGGAACCCGGGCACCGGGGAGGCCACCAGCCAGCCGACCGCGAGCATCCCGCCCGCGGTCGCGACCCAGAGCGCGGGGCGCAGCCCGATCAGCGAGCCCAGGGCTCCGCCGGCCAGCGAGCCGAGCGGCCGGGTGCCGTAGTTGACCGCCTGGAACGCCCCGGTGACCCGGGACCGCACCCGGTCCGGGATCACCACCGCGAACATCGCCCCGATGCTGATGTCGAGCACCATCACGCCGAACCCGGACAGGAACTCGGCGGCGAACAACATCCCGAGCACCAGCGGGGCGGGACCGGCCGCCAGCGGGACCAGGATCAGCGGCAGCGGGAACAGCACGCAGCCGATGACGTAGGCCCACCCCACCCCGACGGCAGCCTCGATCCGGCGGGCGGCCACCGACCCGAGCACGCCGCCGATCGCGCCCGCCCCCAGCACCAGGCCCAGCACCCCCGGCCGGACATGCAGCGACCTGGTCGCGTACAGCAGGAACAGCGCGAAGAACATGAAGTTGAACAGGTTGATGGTCGCCGCCGAGGCGAGCGAGGCCCGCACGATCGGCTCCCGCAGCATGAAACGGGCGCCGGCGGCCAGCGCGCCCCTGCCCGGCCGGTCGGGCGGCGGCTCCGCTGGCCGGACGCGGGCCAGGAAGAAGGCCGAGCCGAGGAACGAGACCGCGTCCGCGAGCAGCGCGAACGGCGCCGACAACGCCTGCACCAGGATCCCGCCCAGGCTCGGCCCGCCCACGAACGAGAAGGCGCGGCTCCCGTACACCAGGGAGTTGCCAGTCACGTACTCGCCGGGCCTGAGCAGTGCCACCATCAGCGCGGGGTCCGACACCTGGAACAGCACGCCGAACGTCCCCAGCCCGAAGGCCACCGCGTACAGCTGCCACAGCGCCAGCGTGCCCAGCGCGTAGCTGACCGGGATGACCGCCAGCAGGCCGAACCGGCCCAGGTCCGCCACGATCATGGTGACCCGGCGGCGGCCCCGGCCGTCCACCCAGGCCCCGGCGTGCAGTCCGAGCAGCAGGTAGGGCAGCCAGACCAGGGCGGTGAGCACGCCCATCTGGGCCGGGCCCGCCCGCAGCACGAGCACGCCGGTCAGCGGCAGCGCGATGGCGGAGACCTGGTCGCCGAACATCGAGATCGTCTGTGCGCACCAGTACCGCCGGAACGGCCGGTCCCGCAGCAGCGGCGGCACGGCCCCCGCACAGCGGGCCGCCAGCCGGCCCGGCAACGGGCGCTCAGGCCCTGCCGGGCCAGCCGGGCCGGTGCCGGGAGAAGGCCGGGCGTCCGTGCCGGGCCGCGTCACCGCGCGCCGCCCGGGCCCAGCCGGTCTTCGTGGTCCAGTCCGCCGTCAGGGTCCAGTCCGCCGTCCGGGCCCTGCCCGCCGTCCGGGTCCACTCCGCCCTGCGGGTCCCGGCCGCCGCTCGCGGCGCCGGCGGCCAGCGCGTCCCGCGGGTAGGCCAGGTGCAGGTAGCTGACCAGGCGGGCGCCCGGCGGGATCAGCTCGGGGCGGGTCTGGCGGTCAAGGAACCGGTCGACAAGTGCGCGTTCCTGGCGGGCGAGTTCGGCCAGCTCGTCGGCGGTGACGTACAGCAGCGTGTCGCCGAAGGGCGCGGCGCTCTGCCACTCGGCCGGCTCGCCTGCCTTGACCTCGAGCCATTTCATCAGCTCCCCGAAGAAGCGCTCCGCTATCACCGAGCTGAGCAGGCCGGTTGCAGCGGCCAGCGCCGGCGTGGCGGCCACGTCCGGCCAGTCGGTGAACATCGCGGTGGCCCGCCACGGCTTCTCCCGCCCGTGGCCGCCGCCCGCCTCCTCGACCAGGCCGTACTTGGCGAGCTGCCGGAGATGGAACGAGCAGGTCCCCGAGCTTTCCCCGAGCAGCTCGGCGGCCCTGGTCGCGGTCAGCGGCCCCTCCACCCGCAGCAGCCCGACCAGCGAGAGCCGGACCGGATGCGCCAGCGCGCGCAGTGCCACCGGGTCGGTCAGCCGCGTGACCGAGCGCCGGCGCGGATCGGCAGGGTCGCTCATACATGCAAAGATAGCTTTGCAAAGCTATCTTTGGAAGGGCGCTGGCCCCGGCTGTGAAAGGATTTCCTGCCGATACCCGACCGGAAGGCAGGAAGATGCAGCGAGTCGCCGTCGTCACGGGAGCTAGCAGCGGCATCGGGGCGGCCACGGCGATCAGGCTGGCCGCGGCCGGCGCCGGGAGCCAGCCGAGGATCGGGAACGGGTCACGCAGCGGCAGCGAGACCGGCGCCGGGAGCGCGCCCGGCAACGGACACGGAGCCCGCGGCGGCGAGCCGGCCGGGGCTGGGGCCGGCGCCGGGGAGACCGGCTTCCACGTCGTGCTCGCGGCCCGGCGGGCTGACCGGGTGGCGGAGCTCGCCGGCCGGATCCGGTCAGCGGGCGGCTCGGCCGAAGCGGTGCCGCTCGACGTCACCGACCGGGCCGCGGTCGCCGCCTTCGCCGGCCAGCTCAGCCGCTGCGACGTGCTGGTCAACAACGCCGGCGGCGCCATCGGCGCGGAAGAGGTAGCCGCCGCGGACCCGGCCGACTGGCGCGCGATGTTCGAGGTCAACGTCATGGGCACGCTGAACGTCACGCAGGCGCTGCTGCCCAAGCTGATCGCCAGCGGGGACGGCACGATCGTGATGCTCTCGTCCACGGCCGGCTTCGTCGCCTACGAGGGCGGCGGCGGCTACGTCGCAGCCAAGCACGGCGAGCACGCCCTGGCCGCCACCCTGCGGCTGGAGCTGTCCGGGCAGCCGGTGCGGGTGATCGAGATCGCGCCCGGCATGGTGCGCACCGATGAGTTCGCGCTCAACCGGTACCGGGGCGACGCGGACCGGGCCGAGGCCGTCTACGCGGGCGTCGCCGAGCCGCTGACCGCCGACGACATAGCCGACACCATCACCTGGACCGTGACCAGGCCCGCCCATGTCAACGTGGACCTGCTGCTGATCAGGCCGCGGGCGCAGGCGGCGCAGCACAAGGTCCACCGGGAGCCGTAGCCCGCTGCCCCGGCCGACGGCGGCCCAGGGCATGTCCCGTAGGTCTTCGGCCTGCAGCGGGTCGCCCATGACGCACGAGACACGCCCTAAGGCAGCGGGTAAACCTGCTCGCCGCCCGCCCAGGTGCCCTGCGCCCGCAGGTCCTCGTCCAGCCAGCACAGGTCGGCCAGGGCGCCGGGAACCAGCCGGCCCAGATCGCGGCGGCCGATGAGGTCAGCCGGGATCCGGGTGGCCGCCGCCACCGCGGCCGCCAGCCCCGCCCCCGCGGCCACCAGGTTCGCGACCGCGCGGTCCATCCGCAGCGCGGAGCCGGCCAGGGTGCCGTCCGCGCGCACCGGCGCCTCGTTGTCGCCCGGCGGCAGCTCGATCGGCTGGCCGCCGAGCAGGTACCGGCCGGGGCCCAGGCCGGCGCAGGCCGCAGCGTCGGTGACCAGGCAGATCCGGCCGGGCGCAGCCGTGAACGCGATCCGGCAGACGGACGGCGCGACGTGCCGCAGGTCGGCGATGAGCCCGCTGACCAGGCGCGGGTCCGTGAGCGCCTGCCCCACCACGCCCGGCTCCCGGTGGTGCAGCGGCCGCTGCGCGTTGAACAGGTGGGTCACCATCCGCGCCCCGGCATCAGCGGCGGCGGCCACCTGGGCCGCGGTGGCGTCGCTATGGCCCACGCTGACCAGCATCCCCGCCGCGGCCAGCTGCTCTATGGCGGCCAGCCCGCCCGGCACCTCCGGCGCCAGCGTCACCAGCCGCAGCGCTCCCGCCCCGGCCGCCAGCAGCTGCGCGACGGCCTCCGGCGACGCCGGCGCCAGCCAGTCCGGGTTGTGCGCGCCCCGCCGGGCGGGCGACAGGAACGGGCCCTCCAGGTGCACGCCCAGCACCCGCGCCCCGCCCGAGAGCTGCGGGATGTCGCGGGCAGCGCAGCGGAGCTCGCCGGCCAGTTCGCCGAGCGGAGCGGTGATGTAGGTGGGGAGGAAGGCCGTGGTGCCGGTCTCCGGCAGCCGGGCGGCGACCGAAGCCAGCGCATCGGCGTCCGCGGCCTGGAAATCCACCCCGTAGTAGCCGTTGACCTGAAGGTCCACCAACCCGGGGACGAGCGTGCCAGCGCCCAGCTCCAGATCGGGGGTGCCCGGCGGCTGGCCGGGCCCGGCCGCGGCGATGCGGCCGTCGCTGACCAGCACGTACCCGGGCGCGAAGACCGCTGCGTCCGGCTCAGCCGGGATCACCCGGGGGGCGGTGATCAGCACGCCGGATCAGCTGCCGGCGCGGGCCACGGCAGCGGCCCGCGTCCCGGGAGTGCCTCCATGGCGGCAGCTTAGGGTGTGCGCCAGGGAGGCCGTGCGCTAACCAGCCCGCCTGCGGGTGCGGCCGCTGCCGCCGGCGGCGCGCTTGCCCTTCTCGGTGTCAGCGCCGCGCTCGCTGCCGGCGCCGCTGGCCTGCCGCCGCTCGCCGCTGCCGCGGCCCCGGGTGCCAGCCGGACCGCTGCCGCCCCGGCCGCGACCGCCCCGGCCGCCGCCGCCCGCTGCGGCCTCCTCGCCGCCTTCCGCCTCAGCCAGGCTGGCCTTGAGCGCATCCAGCAGGCTGCGGGCGCCGCCCTCGGGCGGTGCCGCCGTCGGCAGCGGGATGACCTGGCCCTGCGCCTTGGCCTCCACGAGCTCCTGCAGCGCCTCCCGGTACCCGTCGGTGTACTCGGAAGGGTCGAAGTCCACCGTCATGGAACTGATGAGGGAGGCGGCCATCTTCAGCTCCTGTGGCCGCACCTGGACGTCGTCCTCGAGAAACTCGAAGTCGGGCACGCGCACCTCGTCCGGCCACAGCAGCGTGTCGAGCACCAGCACCTCGTCCCGGACCCGCAGCGCCGCCAGCGACTCCCGCTGCCGCAGCGCGACTTTGGAGATCGCGATCTTGCCCGACCCCTCCAGGGCCTCCCGCAGCAGCACGTAGGCGTGTACCCCGGCCGGCTCGGGCTCGCTGTAGTAACTGCGGCCGTGCAGGATCGGGTCCACCTCGTCGGCTGGCGCAAAGTTGAGCACCTCGATGGTGCGCGAGGTGGGCAGCGGCAGCTCGGCCAGGTCATCGTCGGTGAGCACGATCATCTCGCCGTCCGGCAGCTCGTAGCCCTTGGCGACGTCTGAATACGGCACTTCCTCGCCGTCCCGCGTGCAGACTCGCTGGAACCTGATCCGTCCGCCGTCTTCCCTGTGCACCTGGCGGAACGTCACGTCCCGCTGCTCGGTCGCCGCGTAGAGCCGGACCGGGATCGTGACCAACCCGAACGTGATGGCGCCCCTCCACATGCTCCGCATGCTGTCTGTCTACCCCAGCCTGGGAGAATGTGTCCATCGGGGGCCGAAGGGCCGCCCCGCGGCAGCGGCCGCGCGGGGGCGCAGGCAGGTGCCCGGGTGCCGGTCAGGCACCCGGCTGTCATGATGAATGGACCGCTCGTCCGCCGCACGTCCGCCACGGAGGGATCACCACATGCCGGAGTTCGATGTCGTCGTACTCGGCGGGGGGTCGGCGGGCACGCTGGTCGCCACGGCGGCGGCCGGGGCAGGCCGGTCGGTGGCCGTGGTCGAAGCCGGCCTGGCCGGCGGCGAGTCGCCCTACCTCGCTTGCATCCCGTCCAAGTCGCTGCTGCAGTCCGCCCGGCGGGGCGAGACCTGGGAGCACGCCGTCGCCCGCCGGGACGAGGTCACCGCGCACCTGGACGACAGCGCGGTCGCCAGCCGCCTGGCCGAGGCCGGGGTGACCCTGATCCGCGGCACCGGCCGGGTCGGCGAGCCGGGAGCGATCGAGGTCAGCGGCGGGGCAGGCCATTCCGTGCTCGGCTACACCGACCTGGTGATCGCCACCGGCAGCGAGCCGGTCGCCCCGCCGGCCGAAGGCCTCACCGACGTGCCGGCCTGGACCAGCGCGGAGGCCCTGACCTGCCCCGACCTGCCGCGCCGGCTGATCGTGCTGGGCGCCGGGCCGGTCGGCTGCGAGCTCACCCAGGTCTACGCCTCGTTCGGGTCGCAGGTCACGCTGGTCGAGGCAGAGGACCAGGTGCTGCCGGATGAGGCGCCGTTCGCCGGCGAGATCCTGGCCGACGCGCTCCGCCGGACCGGGGCTGACCTCCGGCTCGGCTCGGCGGTGAGCAAGGCGGAGGCGCTCGGCTCCGGGCTGGCGCTGATCTTGGCCGACGGGACAAGGCTGGAAGGCGACCGGGTCCTGCTCGCGACCGGGCGCAGGCCGCGGCTGACCGGGCTCGGGCTGGAGAAGCTGGGAATCGAGCTCACCGCCGCCGGCGCGGTACCGGTCGACGCCGGCTGCCGGGTACCGGCCGCCGACGGGGTGTGGGCCGCCGGCGACGCCACCGGGCTCGGCTGCTACACGCACACCGCCCGTTACCAGGCCCGGATCGTCGCCGCCAACCTGCTCGGCGGCAGCCGGTCCGCCGACTACCGGGCCATCCCCCGCGCCGTGTACACGATGCCGTCGGTGTACTCGGTGGGCATCTCGCCCCGGCACGCGTCCGGGCTTGACCTGATCACCGCCGGGCAGGATCTGGCGGAGACGGCCCGGGCCGCGGTGGAGGACGACGAGCGGGGCCGGGTGGAGCTTTACGCGGCCGCCGGGCGGCCGGACATCCTGGTGGGAGCCGCCGCGGTCGGCCCGTACGCGGAAGAATGGATGGGCGAGATCACCCTCGCCATCCGGGCCGCGGTTCCGCTCGGCGTCCTGGCCGATGCGGTGCATGCCTTCCCGACCTACGGGGAGGCCCTGGAGCCGCCGCTGCGGGAACTGGCCGGACGTGATCATGGGAAGGACGGCCGATGAGCGAAAACGACCTGGAAAAGCCCGCCACGGACGCCGCGGAGCAGGATCGGGACACGGCCGGGGAGGCAGATGAGCCGGCCGGCGAAGGCGGGGAGATGCCGTTCGACGCCAACGAGGCCGACGCGGCTGAGCAGAAGCTTGAGGTGAGGCTGGACGAGGACGAGTACAGGTGACCGTAGGATGACGGGCGACAGAGGGGAGTCGCCAACTGGCGAGAGCATGACGGAGGCCCTCGTGACCACTACCCCGCAGGCACGCCCGGCCAGCACCAGGCTGCCCAGGCCCGCGCGGCGGCGCCAGCTGCTCGGCGCGGCCCAGGAGGTCTTCGTGGCCCAGGGATACCACGCAGCTGCCATGGACGAGATCGCCGAGCGGGCCGGCGTCAGCAAGCCGGTCCTGTATCAGCATTTCCCTGGCAAGCTCGAGCTGTACCTGGCGCTGCTGGACGAGAGCGTGGACGCCCTGATCGCCACCGTCCGCGGCGCGCTGGAGTCCACGTCCGACAACAAGCAGCGGGTGTCAGCCACCTTCACGGCGTTCTTCGACTTCGTGGGCTCCACCGGGCAGGCGTTCCGGCTGGTGTTCGAGTCTGACCTGCGGAATGAGCTTGCCGTCCGGCAGCGGCTCGACCGTTCCATGCACGAGTGCGCCGAGATGATCAGCAGGCTGATCAGGGAGGACGCCGGGCTGGATGATGACCTGGCGCGCCTGGTCGGCATGGGGCTTGTCGGCATGGCGCAGGCGACTGCCATTCACTGGCTGAGCACGGGCCGGGCCATCCCCAAGGACGCCGCGGAACAACTGATCTCCAGGCTGGCCTGGCGTGGCATCAGCGGGTGGCCACTGACCGGCGAGCACTAGGCGGGAGCCCATGGAAGTCAAGATCGGGATCCAGTCCATCCCGCGCGAGATCGTGGTCGAGACCACTGCCACCGCCGACGAGGTGGAGCGGTCGCTGACCGCGGCGGTCACCGACGGCGGCCTGTTCGCCCTCGCCGACGGCAAGGGCGGGAAGCTGCTCGTGCCAGCCGACAAGATCGCCTATGTCGAGTTCGGCGGCAACGACGCCCGCCGGATCGGCTTCGGCACCACGGTCTCCGGGCCGTACCCCTAGGGCACTGCCTCAGTCGGCGGCACCCTCGCCGTCGGGCACTGCCTCAGTCGGCGGCACCCTCGCCGTCCGGCTTCTCCCATCCGGCCAGTCCCAGCGCGGCCATTCGTTCCTCGTGCGCGTCGGTGAGGCGCGCGAACATGCGGCCGATGTCTCCCTGCGGATGTCCCGTCCCGCCGGCCAGCAGCCGCGCCAGCGGCGGGCGCTCGGCAGCCACCCGGTGCGCCTGCGCCAGTGCCTCACCGACCAGCCGCCGCGCCCACAGCGCGAGCCGGCCGGCCAGCGCCGGGTCGGCCCTGGTGGCCGCGCGGACCCTGGCCGTGACGAATTCGGCGTGGCCGGTGTCGGCAAGCACGCTGAGCACCAGTTCCCGCGACGGGGCATCAATCAGTTCGGCGATGGCCCGGTAGAAATCGGCGGCGATCCCGTCGCCGACATAGGCTTTCACGAGCCCCTCCAGCCAATCGGAGGGCTCGGTGCGGGCGTGGAAAGCATCCAGCGCCGCCATGAACGGCAGCATGGCCTGCTCCGGCCGCACATTGAGGCTGGCAATCCGGTCCCGCAACAGGGTGAAGTGACCGAATTCGGCGACCGCCATCCCCGCCAGCTCGGCCTTCTCGGCCAGCGACGGCGCCAGCGCCGCGTCCCCGGAAAGCCGGAAGAACGCCACCAGTTCCGCGTAGGCGAGCAGGCCGAACAGGTCCAGCAGGCCGTCCTGGCGGCCATCGGTGGCCTCATCCGGAGTCGCGTCGGTCACACGCGGCAGACTAACAACCACCCGGGCGCGCCGCCGTCAAGCCGGTCAGCGCGATTGATACACTCGTGGCGCCTGGGAATGAGCCGGGCCCCGTAATGCGTTGCTGACAATGACGCAGGCGTGGCACGGCCCGGGTTTCCCGGGCATCGTGACGATATGCCAGCGAGGCGCGCGCCTTGCGCGCAGAAGCGAACAGGACGGCAGTCCCCAGGCTTATCGCCAGGCCCGGCTGCGGGCCTGGCGATGAAAGAAGTAGGAACTCTGACGACTGATACTGCGGCCATGCGGGCCGAAGCCGGAGGCGAAGAGCCCGTCACCCCCGTGGCCCCCACCAGCAAGACCTTTCAGGACCTCGGCGTCAGCGCCGATATCTGCGAAGCCCTCGCGGCCGAGGGGATCATCACCACCTTCCCCATCCAGACACTTGCGCTGCCGATCGGGCTGGGCGGCCATGACATTATCGGTCAGGCCCGGACCGGCACCGGCAAGACGCTGGCCTTCGGCATCCCGCTGCTGGAGCGGCTGCGCGGCTTCCCCGCCAGCCGCCCGTACGCGCCCGGCGCACTGGTCGTGGTGCCCACCCGTGAGCTGGCCATCCAGGTGGCGGGCGACCTGACGACCGCGGGCTCACGGATCGGGACGCGGGTGCTGACCCTCTACGGCGGACGGGCCTACGAGCCCCAGATCGAGTCGCTGCGGGCAGGGGTTGACGTGGTGGTCGGCACCCCCGGCCGGCTGCTCGACCTGGCACGGCAGGGCCATCTCCGGCTGTCCGACGTGAAGACCCTGGTCCTCGACGAGGCCGACAAAATGCTCGACCTGGGGTTCCTCCCCGATGTCGAGCGGATCCTCGAGCTCATCCCCGGCGAGCGGCAGACGATGCTGTTCTCGGCCACCATGCCGGGCGAGGTCGTGACGCTGGCTCGCCGGTACCTGCGGCAGCCGACCAATGTCCGGACGGGGCAGGACGACGAGGCCGCCGACGTGGCGCTGACCACGCAGCACGTGTTCCGTGCTCACCAGCTCGACAAGATCGAGATGCTGGCGCGGGTGCTGCAGGCGGAAGGCCGCGGGCTCACCATGGTGTTCAGCCGGACCAAGCGCACCGCGGACCAGGTGGCGGCGGCGCTGGCCACCCGCGGCTTCGCGGCCGCGGCCGTGCACGGCGACCTCGGCCAGGCGCAGCGCGAGCGCGCGCTCCGGGCGTTCCGGCACGGGAAGGTGGACGTGCTGGTCGCGACCGATGTGGCCGCCCGGGGGCTGGACGTCGAGGACGTCACCCACGTGATCAACTACGAATGCCCGGAGGACGACAAGGCCTACATCCACCGGGTCGGCCGGACCGGCCGGGCGGGGCGCGCGGGCGTGGCCGTCACCTTCGTCGACTGGCGCGACCTGCAGCGGTGGAAGCTGATCGACGAGGCGCTGGGGCTGGCCATCCCGGAACCGCCGGAGACCTACTCCACCTCCGATCACCTGTATGAGACGCTGGCCATCCCGGCCGGCATCAGCGGCAGCCTGCCCCGTAACCGGCGTCGCCGGCAGGGCCTGGAAGCCGAGGAGATCGAGGACCTGGGCGAGACCGGGCGGACGAGGTCACACGCGCCGCACGCGCGCGGGCGGGAACGGACGCGGCCGCCCCGGGTCCGGCGCCGCACCTGGAACGGCAAGCCGGGCCACGAGCCGGCCGGGGAGGCGTCCCGCGGCTCCGGCACCGCGGCGCCGGCCGTCACCGGGGACGGCGGCAGCGAGCAAGCCCCCCGCCGTCGGCGGCGCCGCCGCGGCGGCAGGTCGCGCAGCGCCCGCGGAGGGCGGCCCGAGCCGGGCTGATGCCGGCCGCCAGCTGCCCGCCAGGAAACGCCCGGGGGAAGTTCAGGACGGCTAGGTAGGCTGGCCGCCTGTGAGCACACCGAGAATGCTCCGGCTGCCCGGAGGGACGCGGCGGGTCACGATCGAGACCAGCCGCGGCTCGTTCGCGGCACTGGAGGCGACGCCGGCCACCGGCGTCTGTGAGCGGCAGCCGGCGCTGCTTGTCCCCGGCTACACCGGCAGCAAGGAGGACTTCCTCCCGCTGCTCGAATCCCTCGCGGCGGCTGGCCGCCGGGTGGTGGCCATCGACATGCGCGGTCAGTACGAGACCGCGGGCGGCACCGACCCCGGGGACTATCAGCTACCAGCGCTGGCCGCCGACGTCGCGCTGATCGCCGACGACATCTGCCGCCGGGACGCCCCGTCGCGGCCGCAGGGCCAGCGCATCCACGTGCTCGGCCACTCGTTCGGCGGCCTGGTGGCGCGCGAGCTCCTGCTTTCCCGGGCCGCCCCTGCCTGCTCGCTCGCGCTGATGAGCTCGGGTCCCGGGACCCTGGCCGGCCCCCGGGCCGACTTCCTGCGCGGGATCCTGGCCGGGCTTGACGGCGCCGACCCCGCCGGGCTGGCCGGCGAGATCAAGCGGATCTGGGACACGCACCTGGAGCCGCAGGCGGTCGCGGACGGGGTGCCGGACGAGATCGTCGGCTTCCTGCGCCGGCGCATGCTCACCAGCTCCGCGGCCGGGCTCAAGGCCATGGCCGAGATCCTGCTCAGCTGCCCGGACCGGACCGCGGCGCTGGCCAGGCGCCGCGGCACTCCCAAGCTGGTCGTGTACGGCGAGAACGACGACGCCTGGGATCCGCAGACCCAGGAGGACATGGCGGCCAGGCTGGACGCGAAGCGGGTGTGCATCCCCGGCGCCGCGCACTCCCCGGCGGTGGAAGCCCCCGAGACCGTGGCCAGCGTGCTCACCGGTTTCTGGAACGCCGTGGAGTGCGGCCAGCGCCGCCGCTGATGCCGCTCACCGCCCCCCGGCGAGGTCGTCGCCGGTGTCCAGGCCGTCCCACGGGCGGCGGGCAGCCGACGCCGCGACGCCTTCCGGGCAGTGCGCCCGGAAATCACACCAGCCGCAGCCGGGACCTGGCCGGGGCGGGAACACCTCGTCCCGCTGCCCGGCCGGCGCCCCGGCGCTGAACTTCCCGTCCGCCGCGGCGCACTCGGCCGCCACGTCCTCGGCCCGGCTGAGCTGCCTGGCCAGTCCCTGCTCGGTGTGGTCGCAGCCCAGCACCTGCCCGGTAGGCAGGTGATGCAGCTCGACCCGGTGGCACGGTCGCCGCAGTACCCGCGCCGCCGCCAGCGCGTACAACGCCAGCGGCATCGACGTCCGGGCGTCCTCGCCGGTCAGCGGGCGGCGCCCGGTCTTGTAATCCACCACGGCCAGCTCGCTGCCGCCGCCGGGCGCCTGCCGCTCGTCCAGCCGGTCGATCCGGCCCGACAGCACGATCGCACTGGTCCGCAGCCCCACGGTGCGTTCCACGCCCAGCGGCTCGGCGGCCGGGTCCAGGCGGGCCGCATAGGCCTCCACCATCCGGCTGGCCCGGGCCAGCTGCTCCTCCGACTGCGCGGTGCCGGCGTACCCGTCGCCGATCCAGCCCTGCGCCAGCAGGCTGCCAGCGGCCGCCACGGTCCGCGCCGGCCGCGGCAGCCGCCACCAGCCCGCCAGCGCGTTGTGCACGGATGCGCCGAAGCTGTTGTGCGCCCACGGCGGCCCCTTGCGCGGCGGCGGCCGGTCCAGGTAGCTCATCCGGTACCGGCGCGGGCACTCCAGCCAGGTCATCAGCCGGGTCGGAGTGCACGAGTACAGCCGGGCCGGCATGCCGCCGAACTCGGGCTGCGTGCCGGCGAGCGGGTCAGTCAACGGGCTCCGCCACCCAGGCGTCGAACAGCTTCCCGGCCGCGGCCACGGTCGTCTCATCGCCGTGGCCCGGCAGCACCCGGGTGCCGGACGGGAGCGTCAGCACCTTCTCCCCGATGGCGCTGAGCTGGGCGGGGAAATCGGGGAACGTCCCGCCGTGCCGGGCGGGCCCGGCCGCCAGCATCACGTCGCCGGTGACCACAGCCGCGAGCTCCTCGCAGTACAGGCAGACCGAGCCGGGAGTGTGACCGGGGGCGTGGATCACCTCCAGGGTGAGGCCGGCGACCTCGAACAGGCCGCCGTCCTCGATCTCGATATCCGGCCTGACCTCCGCGTGCGCCTCCCGCCACGGCAGCAGGTCCGCGCGGTGCAGCGCCACCGGCGCCTCGTCCCGCCCGGCCACCTCCGGCGCGGCCGCCACGTGGCCGGCATGACCGTGGGTGCAGATGACCGCGAGGATCTCCCGGCCGCCCGCCGCCGCCAGCACCGGGCCGGCGTCCCGGCCCGGATCCACCACGATGACCTCCTGGTCGTCTCCGGCCAGCCAGGTGTTGGCCTGCTGGCCGCCGGGCCCGGTCACCCGGTCGATCCGCGCGTCCACTGCCTGATCCTCCTGTTCCGTCAGCGGTGCCTGACAACCATAGACGCCGAATGTCGGTACCCGTGCGTACCGTGCCGGTTATGGCTATCGCACGTTTCCCTGGCCTTGTCATCGACTGCCCAGATCCCGGCGCTCTCGCTGCCTTCTACGGCACGATGCTGGACTGGAAGTCCGAGGTATCTCCCGGCTGGGCCGAGATCAGCGCCGGCGACGGGCAGTGCATCTGCTTCCAGCAGGTGGCGGACTACACCCCGCCCGGATGGCCGGGCCAGCGGGTGCCCCAGCAGATGCATCTCGACGTGATCGTGGACGACCTGGACGCCGCCGAGGCGGCGGTGCTCGCTCTCGGCGCGACCAGGCACGAGCACCAGCCCGGCACGACCTTCCGGGTGTTCCTCGACCCGGCTGGGCACCCCTTCTGTCTCTGCGTGGACTGACGGGCCGACGCCGGGCGCCGGGAGGGGCGGGCGCGTCAGGGCGCGGCGGAACCTCCCGGCGGGGCGGAACCTCCCGGCGGGGCGGAACCTCCCGGCGGGGCGGAACCTCCCGGCGGGGTGGCGGCTGCCCGCGCCAGCAGCTCCTGGTAGGCGCCGGGGGGCGTGGTCTCGCAGCCGATCCGGTAGCCGGTCAGGCTGCCGTGATCGTCGCTGCCGCCGGTGGCGGCCAGGTCCAGGCTCGCTGCCAGCGCCCGGAGCCGGTCGCGCTGCCGTTCGTCCTGGTCCGGGTGATCGACCTCGAGGCCTGCCAGCCCGGCCGCCGCCAGCCCGGCGATGGTCTCGCCGGGCATGAGCCAGCCGCGCGCCGGCAGCCCGGGATGGGCCAGCACCGCCACCCCGCCCGCGGCGCGGACCAGGCTGATGGCCCGCGCCGGGGGGAGCGCGTAGCGGCTCACGTGGGCTCGCCCGCCCGGGGCCAGCCAGGCGCTGGTGAACGCCTCGGCCGGGCTGCCGATGACCCCGGCCGCCGCCATCGCCTGGGCGATGTGCGGCCGCCCGACCGTGCCGCCGCCCGCGATGGTGGCGACCTGCTCCCAGCTGACCGGGACGCCCAGGTCCTGCAGCCGGGTCACCATCTCCTGCGCCCGCCGCACCCGGTCCCCGGCGATCCGCTCGCATTCCGCCGCCAGCTCCTGGTTCCCCGGGTCGGCCAGGTAGGCGAGCAGGTGGACGCTGTGGCCGTCCTGCTGGCAGGACAACTCCATCCCGGGGAGCAGCGTCAGGCCGTCCGGCAGCGCCTGCCGCGCCTGCTCGTGCCCGGCCTGCGTGTCGTGGTCGGTCAGGGCCACCACGTCGAGGCCAGCCGCCCGGGCCCGCCGCATCACCTCGGCCGGCGGGCAGCTCCCGTCGGAGACGGCGCTGTGACAGTGAAGGTCAATCCGCACCGGCGCCCTCCTCTGCGCTACCCGGGCAGCTGCGGCGACCGCGCCCCGAACGGGAGGTCCAGGTCCTGGCCCGGGTCGCGCAGGTCCCGCAGCGAGAACGACTCGACCAGCAGGATCCCGGCGGACGCTGGCCACAGCACCAGCCATAGCCAGTTGCCGAGCACCTCCCCGGCGAACGCCGCCCGGTCGGGGCCGTCGGCGTGCCAGAGCGGGAACTCATGATGGCTGAACCTGACCAGCGCGTGCGGCGGGCCGGTCGCGAACCCCTCGCCGGGGTCGGGCCCGGGCAGGCCGGCGAACCAGGCTCCCAGGCCCACCCCGGGCTCTTCCGAGATCAGCAGCATCTCCCCCGGCCCGCCCACCGGGTTGGGCCCGGACAGGGCGGCCACGCACGCGTGTGTCCCGCTGCGATCGTCGCCGGCCCCGGCGAACCCGGTGACCAGCCAGCCGGCCGGCAGTGGCCAGGCCAGCCAGGCAGGGACCCTGGCATCCCGCAGCAGCCCCTGCAGCCCGCCGGCGGACGCGCTGTAGGTGCGCAGCGGCAGCACCTCCCCGTGCAGGTCACATCGCCAGCCGCTGGACCAGGCATTGGGCCCGGTCACCGGGCCGCCGCAACGCGGGCAGGTGGGAGCGGTCCTCATAAGTTACGACCATACTGGCGGGATGCCTGCTGCGCGGATACCCTGCGTCGGCGCCGTCATCACCGGCGGCGACGGGCGGCTGCTGCTGGTCAAGCGCGGCCACGACCCGGAAGCCGGCCGGTGGACCCTGCCCGGCGGCCGGATCGAGCCGGGCGAGACCGATGCCGCCGCCCTGGCCAGGGAGGTGCGGGAGGAGACCGGGCTGCTGGTGGCCTGCGGCCAGCTGGTGGGGGCCGTCGAGCGGCCCGCACCGGATGGCGGGATCTTCGAGATCAGGGACTACGCCGCCACCGTGACCGGCGGCACGCTGGCACCCGGCGACGACGCCGCGGACGCGCGCTGGGTCAGCCTGGCCGCTGCCCGGTCGCTGCCGCTGACCACCGGGCTGCTGGCCACGCTGACCGGGTG
>JAIRTY010000709.1 GCA_031254715.1 Nocardiopsaceae bacterium
CCCGAGGCCGGCCGGCCCGCTGCCGGCTCGTTCACCGTCCTGGCCGGCCGGCTGCCGCTCAGCCTGGCAGGCCGGTGGCTGACCGGGCGCGGGCTCATCGTCACCGCCGCCGTGGGCACTGCCTGGCACGGCCGGAGCGGGCCCGGCCGTGCCACGCCGCGCTAGCGGAGCGGGAACGTCTGGCCTCGCTCGGATTCCGGGCGCGGCCCGAAGATCCGCCGTTCGCTTTCGGTGATGGGAACGTCGTTGATGCTGGACTCCCGGCGCCGCATCAGGCCGTTCTCGTCGAACTCCCACAGCTCGTTGCCGTAGCTGCGATACCACTGACCGCTGGGGTTGTGCGACTCGTACTGGTAGCGGACAGCGATGCGGTTGCCGTGACACGACCACATGTCCTTGCGCAGCGCGTAGTCGAGCTCCCGGCTCCATTTCTGCCGCAGGAACTCGATGATCGCGGTCCGGCCGGTGATGAACTCGTCCCGGTTCCGCCACACCGAGTCCTCGGTGTACGCGCCGGCGACCCGTTCCGGGTCCGTGGTGTTCCAGGCGTCCTCGGCCGCCTGGACCTTCGTGCGGGCGGTTTCCTCGGTGAACGGCGGCAGCGGCGGTCGCTGGCTCATGTCGGCCTCCTCACGCGAGAACATCCGTTCTCACGTGACAGACAGTAACGTGGAGAACGACCGTTCTCAATCCTGTGACGGCGCGCGCCGAGGGCGGCGAACGCGCGCGGGCGGTGGACATGGATGACCAGGAAGCGCGGGAGCGGGTGCTGGCGGCCGCCGGTGAGCTGTTCTACCTCCGGGGGATCACTGCCGTCGGCATGGACGACATCCGGGCCAGGTCCGGCGTGCCGCTGAAGCGCTTGTACCGGGCCTTCCCGGCCAAGGAACGACTGGCCGAGGCCTACCTGGCGCGGCGGGATGAGCAGTGGCTGGCGGCACTGGCAGGCGAGGTGGACCGGCACCGGGATCCGCAGCAGCGGGCGCTGGCCCCGTTCGCGTTCCTCGCCGGCTGGTTTGCCACGCCCGATTTCCGTGGCTGTGCCTTCATCAACGCCTTCGGGGAGCTCGGCAGCACCTCCGACGGCGTCGCGCAGCTCGCGCGGCGGCATAAGCAGCGGCTGCACAGCTACCTAACCGGCCTCGCGGCCGACGCCGGCGCGAAGGACCCGGGGGACCTTGGCACCCAGCTGCTGCTGCTGATGGACGGGGCCATCATCGCGGCCGCCACCGGGGCCGCCGAGCGGCCCGCCGCATCCGCGCTGGCGGCAGCGAGGGCGCTGCTCGCCGCGAGCGTCACGGCCGCCACGTAACCGACCGGCCGCTGACTGACAGGCAATGTTGGTAATGTATTGTTCATGCGTATGTCTTCAACATAGCGGAGGCGCATGATGGCGGTTACCCAGATCGACGTCGATGACGATGCGCTTGCCGAGGCCATGCGGCTGTCCGGGGAGAAGACGAAGAAGGACACAGTCAACCTGGCCCTGCGTGAGTTCGCTACCCGGCATCGCCGGGTCGCGGCGCTGGAGCACTATGCGGGCCTAGCGGCTGACTGGGACTTCGAAGGCTGGCAGCACCGTCGCGCGGCTGAGAAGGATCCGGCGGTGTGATCCGCTACTTACTGGACTCATCTGGCCTGTGGCGCATCCTGCGCGACAGCGCACTGCGGTCAGCCTGGGCTGAAGTGGTCACGGTCGGAGCAGTCGGCTCCTGCCACCCGCAACGGGTTGAGTTCCGCCGATCAGCCCGCAGCGCCGACGAGTACGAGCAGATGTCGGGCATGTTCGACGAGCTGTATCCCGACACGCCCGTCCCCAAGGGCGCCTGGCGGTGGATCGAATCCGCGCAGTACCGCCTGGTGCGGCACGGCGAGCACCGCGCACTTTCCGCGGTAGACCTGCTGATCTGCGCCACCGCGGCACACCACGGGCTGGTCGTGCTCCACGACGACAACGACTTCACCACCGCCGCCAGGCGCCTGCCGGATGTGGCCGAACGCAACGTCCGCGACTCGCCGTCACCTACCTGAAGGCTCGGCGGCGACTATTCGGCGGAACCGCCGGTGGCCAGCCGCATCAGGTCGGTGTTGAGGTCGATGGCGGTCTCGGTCCCGCCTGCGCTGCCGTACTCGTGCTGGTAGCTCTGCCACGCCTCGTCCTTGAGCCGCCGGGCGAACCCGCTCTCCATGAGCAGCACCAGTTCGCGCGCGGCGCGGTCGATCCGCGCGGCGAGCGCCGGGTCGCTCCAGTCCTCCGGGGCGGCGAACAGGGAGGTCGGCACGGTCATGGCGCGCAGGTAGGCGAACATCGGGCGCATCTGATCGTCGGCCACCAGGGCATGCCGGGACGTGCCGGCGGTGGCGGCGAGTACCACCGGCTTGCCGATGAGCAGGTCACTGTCCAGTACGTGGAAGAACGAAGTGAACAGCCCGCTGGGGCCGGCCTGGTACACGGGGGCGGCGGCGATGATGGCGTCGGCGGCGCCGAGCGCGGCCACGGCCTGCTGCAGGGCGGGCGTGGTCAGCTGGGACGTCAGCGCGGTGGTGATGTCCGCCGCGATCTCGCGCAGGTCGATGACGCTCACCGTGACGGTGCCGCCGTGGCTGGCCGCCAGCGCCGCGACGCGCTGCGCGGCGCGGTCGGCGAGCAGCCTGGTCGACGACGGGTCGCTGGTCCCGGCGCTGACCACGACCAGCCCGTAGGTGTCCTGGTCCTGCTCCGGAGCCTGGCTGGCGGGAGTACTCATGCGGGCACGACCTCGAACGCGTCGTGGCCGGCCGGGAGGGCGGCCCGGCAGGCCAGTTTCTGTGACAGCTCCGCCAGCTGTGCCAGCTCGCCGGGGCTGAGCACGGCGGTGAGGGCGCGGGCGACGCTGCGGGCATGCTTGCGCCCGACCTGGCGCTGCAGCACCCGGCCGGGGCCGGTGAGCGACAGCAGGACGCTGCGCCCGTCGGCGGGGTCGGGCCGGCGCTGGATCAGCCCGCGCGCGGCGAGCCGGTCCACCAGCCGGGACAGGGCGGGCTGGCTGAGCAGGACGTGCCGGTTCAGCTCGCTGATGCGAACCGGTGCCGGGCACTTGGACAGCGTGTACAGCACGTCGTACTCGCGCATCGAGACCTCCCGCCAGATGTCCTCGGCCGCGAACCGCTTGATCAGCGAGGCGTGGGCGGACAGCAGCGCCTCCCAGGCCTCGTTGGCGCGCACTCGCCGGGCAGCCATTACTGCTCCAGGTCCGCTGGGTGCTGCGGGTCCGCGGCCTGTTCCGGCGCCGCGGCCTGCCCGGGGACGCTGTCGGTGTAGGGGAGCGGGCCGGTGACGTTGTCGCCCCGGTTGGCGTTCGGGCGCGGCTGGCGCGGCGGCCGGTCCCCGTAGGTGGCCTGCACCAGGCCGGCGTGGGTGGGAGCCGGCGGCGTGGCCGGGTCCTGCCGGGCGGCGATCTCCTTGCGCAGCACCGGCACGACTTCCTCGCCGAGCAGGTCAAGCTGGTCAAGCACCGTCTTCAGCGGCAGGCCGGCGTGGTCCATCAGGAACAGCTGGCGCTGGTAGTCGCCGAAGTGCTCGCGGAAGGTCAGCGTCTTGTCGATGACCTCGGCCGGGCTGCCGACCGACAGCGGCGTCATGTCCATGAAGTCCTCCATCGAGGGGCCGTGCCCGTAGACCGGCGCCTCGTTGAAGTAGGGGCGGAACTCGCGCTTGGCGTCCTGCGAGTTCCTGGCGAGGTAGGCCTGGCCGCCCAGGCCGACGATCGCCTGCTGCTCGGTGCCGTGCCCGTAGTGGGCGAAGCGCTGCCGGTAGAACCGGATCAGCCGCATGTAATGCTCCTTCGGCCAGAAGATGTTGTTGGCGAAGAAGCCGTCCCCGTAGTAAGCGGCCTGCTCGGCGATCTCGGGGGTGCGGATCGAGCCGTGCCACACGAACGGCGGCACGTCATCCAGCGGCCGCGGGATCGACGTGAAGCCCTGCAGCGGGGTGCGGTACTTCCCCTGCCAGTCCACGACGTCCTCCCGCCACAGCCGGTGCAGCAGGTTGTAGCTCTCCAGCGCCAGCGGCAGGCTGGCCCGGATGTCCTTGCCGAACCACGGATACACCGGGGCCGTGTTCCCGCGCCCGAGCATCAGGTCCATCCGGCCTTTCGACAGGTGCTGCAGCATCGCGTACTCCTCCGCGATGCGCACCGGGTCGTTCGTGGTGATGAGCGTCGTCGCCGTGCTGACGATCAGCCGCTTGGTGGTCGCCGAGATGAAGGCCAGCAGCGTGGTGGGCGCGGAGGAGAAGAACGGCGGATTGTGGTGCTCGCCGATCGCGAACACGTCCAGGCCCACCTCCTCAGCTTTCTGCGCGATCCGCACGACGGCCTCGATCCGTTCCGCCTCGCTGGGCGTCTCGCCCGACACCGGATCCCGGGTGATGTCACTCACTGAGAAGATCCCGAACTGCACGGCCGCCTCCTACGGTCAGCACCCTGGGCGTCTGGCCTGGGAAACTGGGTCAGATACATGCGTTTGCATGGATCAACAGGAGGCCGTGCGCCAGTATTCCGCCACCGGGCGACGCGTCCCGGCCGGGGTCAGCCGGTCAGCCGGCCGGGCTCAGCGCAGCACGTCGGCCAGCCCGGCCAGCGCCCGCTCGACGTCGTCGCTGCTGTTGTAGAAGTGCATCGAGAACCGGGTGGAGCCGACCCGGGGGGAGACGATGACGCCGCGGCGGGTGAGCTCGGCGGCGACGGCCTCGCCGTCGCGGCCGGGGAAGCGGGCGGCGACGGTCCCGGCCCGCCGGGCCGGATCGCGCGGGGTGAGCAGCGTCGCGCCGAGCCCCGCCAGCCCGTCCGCGAGCTGGCTGGCGAGTTCCGCGTTGTGCGCGGCGACGTCCGCCAGCGACAGGCCGCCGAGATAGCGGATGGCGCGCCCGAGGGCGATCGCGGCGGAATACGACATGGTGGAGTACTCCATCCGCCGGGCGGTGCTGGCCAGCGGCAGCCAGCGGGCGTCGAGCGCGTACGGGTGCTCGGTGCTGCGCCAGCCCGCCAGCGGCGGCCGGAACCGGGCCAGCAGCGCCGGCTGCAGATAGCAGACGGCGGCACCGAAGGTGCTGCACAGCCACTTGTAGGAGCCGGCGATGAGCACGTCGGCGCCGGCGGCGGTGACGTCGATGGGGATCTGGCCGGCGGACTGGGTGGCGTCGACGATCAGCAGCGCGCCGTTGTCGTGCGCCAGGGTGGCGAGCTCGGCCAGGTCGAGCACGTGGCCGGTCAGGTACTGGACGTGGCTGATGCAGATGGCGGCGGTCGCCGAGTCGACCTGGTCCGCGATCTTGCTCACGCCGAACCCCGCCGGGTCGTCCAGCAGGCCGGTCAGGCGGACTTCGCACCCGGTGTCCTCGGCTATCCGGTGCCAGGGATAGGTGACGCTGGGGAAGTCCCCGTCGGTGGACACGACGTTGCGGTTCTTGCCGGGCCGCAGCCACCAGGCCACCTGGCAGAGCGCCTCGGTGAAGCTGGTGCCGATCGCGATGCAGTCCGGGCCGGCGCCGAGCAGGCCGGCGGCGGCGTGGCGGGCGTCCTCCAGGATGCCGACCTCGGTGTCCTCGTCCATCCCGGTCGTCCCCGCCTGCGCCAGCTCGGCCTCGAACTCGTGCGCGGGCGCTACCACCGAGGCGGGGACCAGGCCGGCGGAGGCGGTGTTGAGGTAGGTGAACCGGTCGAAGGCAGGGAAGTCCTCGCGGCGCAATCCTGGTACCGCCACCGGCAATCACCCTCCGCTCGCTGGTCTCTTGCTGGTTTGCTCAACAATATGACCCGCTGTCGCTGCACCTGCCCGGGAGCGACGGCGAGGTGCACGTGAAGGGTGCCTACCTCGCCGGTGCGCCCGTTTTCGCGGTGAAGACGGCGACCGGCTTTTACCGCAACCCCTCCCTCGGGCTGCCGGTCAGCGGCGGGATGACCCTGGTCTACGACGCCGCCACGGGCCAGCTGACGACGCTGATCGCCGACGGCGGGCTGCTCACCGACCTGCGCACGGCCGCCGCCGGCGCCGTGGCGGCCGACCTGCTGGCCCGGCCCGAAGCGCGGACGGCGGCGGTGATCGGGACCGGCGGCCAGGCCCGTCATCAGCTGCGCGCGCTGCTGGCCGTCCGCCGCATCGAGCAGGTGACCGTGTGGGGCCGCCGGGCGGAGGCGGCCCGCCGCTGCCAGCAGGACCTGTCCGCCGCCGGCCTGACGGTCTCGGTGGCGGCGACGGCCCGGGCGGCGGTGGCGGCCGCCGAGGTGGTCATCACCGCCACCAGCGCCACCGGGCCCCTGGTCGGAGCCGGCTGGCTGGCCGCTGGCACGCACGTGACCGCGGTCGGCTCCGACCTGCCGCACAAGCAGGAACTCGACCCGCGGGTGCTGGCGGCGGCGGACAAGTACGTGCCTGACAGCATCCAGGCCGCGGCGGAGTGCGGTGAGCTGCATCATGCGATCGCGGCCGGCGTGTTCGATCCCGGCCGGGTGCATGGCGAGCTCGGGGCGCTGGCGTCCGGCCGCCTGCCCGGCCGGGCCGGTCAGGGCGAGCTCACGGTGGCCGACCTGACCGGTCTCGGCGTCCAGGACGCGGCGGTCGCCGCCCTGGCGGCCCGGCTCGCCGCCGAGCATGGCGCCGGGCGCGACCTGCCGCTGGCAGGATGGTAACCATGGCCAGCCCGATCACCGGCCTGGGCGCGACCATCCACCGGCAGTCCGTCACCGAGCAGGCCGTCGCGGCGCTCCGGGAGGCGATCCTGTCCGGCCGGATAGCGCCTGGCACCCCGCTGCGCGAGGCCGCGCTCGCCGCGGAGCTGGGCCTGTCCCGCAACACGGTCCGGGAGGCCGCCCGGCTGCTCAGCGGCGAGGGACTGGTCCGCCATCAGATGAACCGCGGCATCGTGGTCGCCACGATCACCGCGGCAGACGTCAGCGACATCTACGCCGCTCGCGAGGCGACGGAGAAAGCCGGGGCGCAGGCCCTCGCGCAGCACCGGGACCCGGTCGCCTACCAGCAGCTGGCGGACCTGGCCGACCAGATCGAGGCGGCGTTCTCGCGCGGTGACGTGGCAGCAGTCCTGGACGGGGACCGGCGCTTCCACGCGACCCTGGTGGCGGCCGCCGGAAGTCCCCGGCTGTGCCGGTTCCATGCCCGGCTCCAGCAGGAGCAGCGGCTCGTCCTCGCGCTCGCCGAGCGTTCCAGCCGCGAGCTTGGCCGCACCGCCGACGACCACCGGGAGCTCCTGGATGCGCTGCGCGGCAGCCCGGCCCTGGCCACGGCGCAGCTTACCGCCCACCTGCAGGCAGGGGCCGCCGAGCTGCAACGGCTGCGAACGCTGCTCGCCCAGCGGGCGGGCACCCAGGCACCCGATGACGGCTGACAGCCCCGGCGGCGGCTGGGATCCGATCGTCGTGCCCTGGCACCTGGACGAACAGCTGCCGGGCTTCCCGGTACCGGCCGGGGCTCCGGAGCCGGTCAGCCCGCCCCTTCCGGCCGGGACCCGCACCGGCCGGATGACCGCCCTGTATCAGGCGGTCGCCGGGGCGGTGGCGCGCTCGCCCCGCCCGCTGCTGCTGACGGCGGACTGCACCACCGCCCTGGGAACGGCCGCCGGCCTCCAGCGCCGCCACCCTGACCTGGCGGTGGTGTGGC
The DNA here is from genome assembly GCA_031254715.1 of Nocardiopsaceae bacterium. Classification (GTDB taxonomy): domain Bacteria; phylum Actinomycetota; class Actinomycetes; order Streptosporangiales; family Streptosporangiaceae; genus JAIRTY01. Next base: position 7,654 of record JAIRTY010000709.1, read on the forward strand.
TGGATGCGCACGGCGACTTCAACACCCCCGCCACCACCATCACCGGCTACCTCGGCGGCATGCCGCTGGCCATGCTGACCGGCCGCGCGCCCGATCTGATCAGCGGCCCGCTGGGGCTGCGGCCGGTGAGCGAGCACAATGTGGTGCTGGCCGATGCCCGCGACCTCGACCCCGCCGAGCACGAGGCGCTTGCCGCCAGTCAGGTCCGCCGCGTGCCCGCCAGCCCGGCTGCGCTCGGCGAAGCGCTGGCCGGGCTCGGCTCCGGCGCCGTCTACCTGCACGTCGACGCCGACATCGTCGACAGCGCGCAACTGCCCGGGCTGCGCGTGCCCGCGGGCGCTGGCCCCAGCCTCAGCCAGGTCGAGAGCTGCCTGGCGGCCATCTCCGCCGCCGCTGACGTCGTGGCGGCCTGCCTCGCCTGCACCTGGCTCCCTGGGCACATCGGCGATCAGCGCACCCGCGCGGCCATCACCCGCCTCAGCGGCGCGCTCGGAGCGCCACTGACATGGCCGGGCCGGGCAGGCGGCGCTGCCTGACCGGCGCCGAATTACGCCGGGGGGCACGGGTAGCTGATTTCCAGCCGTCAGGGCGCGACGTTTGCCAGCTATGCGAGGGTTCCGTGCGCTACGATCAGATCGTAAATGTGCACATGCAAGTGCCAATGCACAAGGATCGCGATCTCGCCCGGCCCGCCGCTGGCGCGCCAGGAGCCCGCACCAGCACGCGGACCGGCCTGGCTTTACCCGGGCCTGGCGGGGGCGCAGCCAGCGGAATGGGAGGTGCGCGTGGCCGGCAGCGGCATGCCTTCACGGCGGCCGGGACAGCTGCGGTGGCGGAAGAGCCGTCACAGCAACCCCAGCGGCAATTGCGTGGAGGTCGCTGGATTGCCGGCTGGCGGGGTGGCGGTCCGTGACTCCAGGGACCCCGGCGGCCCGATGCTGACGTTCGCCCGCAAGGACTGGCAGGCGT
>JAIRTY010000091.1 GCA_031254715.1 Nocardiopsaceae bacterium
GGACGGCGCCAGCCGGGACGGCGCCAGCCGGGACGGCGCCAGCCGGGAGCGGGTCAGCCGGGAGCTGCGCAGCAGCAACAGCGCCAGGGCGGCGGCAGCGGCGCCGGCCGTGACGGCGACGGATTTCCTCATGCGCGCTGCGCCTTTCTCATGCGCGCTGCGCCGTGCGCGCCCGCAGCGTGATCCGCTGCCGCGCCTCCAGCACGCCGGGCTCGCCCAGGTACGCGGCGTCGAGCACGCCGAGCGCCTGCCTGATCTCCGTCTGGCGCTGCGGGGTCAGCGGCTGCGCGGGCTGATAGCCGTAGGCGTCCCGGGCCCACTCAGGCAGCGACGCGATCGCCCCGTCCCGGATGTCCTGCCAGATCTCCCCGATCTCGTCCGCCAGCTCGGGCAGGTCGAGCAGGTGCCCGATGGCTTCAGCGGCGGCGGGCGTGCGCTGGAGCTCCGGCCTCATCCGCTCGATATACCGTTCGAGATCCCGGGTGCTGGCCGGGACCAGGGGGCGGGGGATGCCGACCAGTTCCGCGGCGGCCACCATCTCCGCGAGATAGCGGTCGGCGTCCCCGGCCGGCAGCGGCGTGCCGAACAGCTCCCGGGTCACCAGGGTGGAATCGACCAGGGTGGCGTGCACCCACAGCAGCAGCGCCGGGTCGGACGCCGCGTACGGCCGCCCGGTGACCGGGTCGGTGCCGCGGACGTGCTCGTGCACCCGCCGCACCCGGGCGGCGGCGCGCCCGGCCGTCGCCCGGTCGCCGAACGTGATCGTGGTCAGGTACGCGGAGGTGGCGGCGAGGCGGCCGACCGGGTCCCGGCGCCAGTCGCTGTGCTGATCCACGCCGGCCATAGCGAGCGGGTGCAGCGCCTGCAGCAGCAGCGAGCGCAGCCCTCCGACCGGCCCGCCCAGGTCGCCGCTGAGCTGCCAGGCAATGCTGCCGGGGCCGAAGTAGCCCTCGTCAGCCGGGTCTTCCGGCACCGCTGAGGCGAAGGCCGCCGCCGAACGGGCGATCAGCCCCGCCGCCCCCGCATACGGATCCGCTGTCACCACGCCACCTCCTTGCCTCTGTCAGTCAAGCTACCCGCTCGGAATCCCCGCCCGCGCTCAGCCCCGGGCCCCGCCAGCCATCCAAGATCATGGAGGATTCTCAGTCGTATTGACTTGAGAATCCTCCCCGCTGAGCCCCGCGCCGGCTCGCGCGTAGGCTGCGAACTGGAGGAGGGAGCCGCCATGGAGTTCGAGCACATCCTGGTCGAGCGGCCGGGGGAGTTCGCCACCATCACGATGAACCGGCCGCAGCGCCGCAATGCGCTGTCGCTGGCGCACATGCGCGAGCTGATCGCCGCGTTCCGCCAGGTCGGTGACAGCGATGCGCTCGGGATCGTGCTGGCGGGCAACGGCCCGGTGTTCAGCGCCGGGCACGACTTCGCCGACGTGGCGGAGGCTGACCTGGCAGCGGTCCGTTCGCTGCTGGCCACGTGCACCGACCTGATGACGCTCATGCAGCAGGTGCCGCAGCCGGTGGTGGCGCGGGTGCACGGGCTGGCCACGGCGGCCGGCTGCCAGCTGGTGGCCAGCGCCGACCTCGCGGTCGCCAGCGACAACGCCGGGTTCGCAGCGCCCGGTGGCAAGGGCGGCTGGTTCTGCCACACCCCGATGGTGGCCATCGCCAGGAACGTCGGCCGCAAGCGGGCCGCGGAGATGGCCATGTCCGGTGACGTCATTGACGCGCGCACCGCGCTCGACTGGGGCCTCGTCAACCAGGTGGTGCCGCCGGAACAGCTCGACTCCGCCGTGGCGGACCTCCTGGAACGGGTCACCCGCGGCTCGGCCGAGAGCAAGGGCATCGGCAAGCAGGCGCTCTACGCGCAGATCGACCTCGACCAGCCGAAGGCGTACGCGTACGCGGTCGAGGTGATGGCCGCGACCAGCCAGCTGCCCGACGCCCGCGAGGGGATGCGCGCGTTCCTGGACAAGCGCAAGCCGCGGTGGCGGCGGGGCCGGACCTAGCATCATTCCGAACGGGGAGGCGGCGGGGGACCGCCGTTGCCCGATGCCGGCGCCTGCCTCGCGGGGGCTCACGCCTGTTCGGGGTCCTGCCCGACGGCGGCCCGCCCGCCGTCAACCGGCAGCACGGCGCCGTTGATGAAGCTGGCGCCGGGGGACAGCAGGTAGGCGATCGCCGCGGCGGCCTCTTCCGGCTCGCCCGCCCGGCCGAGCGGGTGCAGCCGGCCCAGCTGCTCGGTGATGCCGGCAGCCTCGGCCGGATGCCGGGCGAGGAACTCCTGGTGGCGACAGGTCGCGATGGAGCCGAGCGCGACCGCGTTGACCCGGATCCCGTGCGGCCCGTAGTCGGCCGCCAGCGCCCTGGTGAGGCCCTCGGTGGCGGCCTTGGCTGTCGCGTAGGGCAGCGCGCCCCGCACCGCCCGCTGCGCCTGGTGGGAAGAGACGTTGACGATCGCGCCCGGCGTGCCGGCGGCGAGGAACCGGCGGATCGCGGTCGCGCACCCGGCCAGCGCGGGGCTGAGGTTGGCGCCGATCAGCTGGAGCACCGCGCGGCCGCCCGCCTCGTGCAGCCACGCGTCCCTGAACACCGCCGCGTTGTTCACCCAGCCCGCCAGGGTGCCCGCCTGCCCGGCCAGGTCGGCGGCCCGGCCGGTGACCGCCTCGTCGGACGCGTCCCCTGCCACGGCGAGGATGCCCTGATCCCGCGTCCACGCCAGCGCGGCCGGGTCCAGGTCGACGGCCACCACGGCACCGCCGTCCGCGTGCAGCAGCTCGGCCACGGACCGGCCGATGCCCCGAGCCGCGCCGGTCACCACGAAGGAGCTGGTCACCGGCGGCGGCTCACCGCCCGCAGGGCCGCTGCCCGCAGCCGCGCCGGCCCGCGGCTCGCCGGGCCCCGGCTCGCCGCACCGCGGCCGGCCAGGCGGCGTCCGGCCGGCCCCTCGGTCGCGGGAACGCTCACGGGGATCTCGCCGCCGAGGCTGAACCCGCCCGACAGCCGGAGGTCGTCGCCGCTCCAGAACCTCCCGGCGTCGTACCACTGGGGGCGGCGCCGGCCCGGCAGCAGCCCCATCGCCTGGTAGGTGACCGCCAGCACCTCGGCGCAGTACGCGGTCTCCAGCCCGGCTGGTTCCAGCCCGTCGGGTTCCTGCCCGGCACCGGGCTCCTGCCCGGCACCGGGCTCCCCGCCGGCGGCGTGGAGCCGGTACCTGACCTGCGGGACCCGGCCCAGCAGCCACCGGGACGCGAGCTGGGTGGTGGAGGGGAACGGCGTTCCGTCCAGCCGGGCGATCGTGCGCAGCAGCGCGTCCTCCATCTCCCTGGTGACGGGCTGATCCAGCTGCCGCAGCCACGCCCGCTGGCCGTACCGGTTGGCCCACACCAGCACCGCGTCGCGCAGGTCGTGCAGCTGCACGCCCCGGTGGCGGCTGCCCGACCACAGGTCGGTCAGGGACCGGCCCAGCTCGGCATGCCACATCAGCGGCGGCAGGTCGTCGATGACCACGGCCATGCCGACGTGGTTGACCGGGCTGTTGGTCGCGACCTGAATGGCACGGTCGGCCATCGTCCGGCCCCGGAACAGCCAGACATCCCCGGTGGACGACAGGTGGACCGCCTTGTCCAGGTCGAGCACCTTGTCCGGACCGGGCGCGTTACCGGGCGGGACATCGGGCACGGTCGCTAGCCTAGGCGCGTGCGGTGGTGGAAAGTAGCCGGACTGGCGGCCTTCGCCGGGGTCGCCGCCACCGGCGTGGTGATCGTCCGGGCGGAACGCCGCCGCCGTGCTTACACCCCGCAGGAGATCCGGGACCGGCTGCACGCCCGCCTGGCCGAGACCAGCGGGGCACCTGAGCCCGCCAGCGGGGGAGCGGCCGCGGCCGGGCCCGCCGATATTGACGCGACGCGGCAACCCGGCGCCAGACACAATGGGTAATCGTGCTCCTGACCATCACGACCACCCTTGCGCCCGCCACCGACCTCGGTTACCTGCTGCATAAGCACCCCGACCGGCCGCAGTCGGTCACGGTCCCGGCCGGCACCGCGCACGTGTTCTACCCCGAGGCCGATCCCGCCCGGTGCACCGCCGCGCTGCTGCTCGAGGTAGACCCGGTCGGGCTGGTCCGCGGCCGCGGCGGTGACCGCGGCCGCGGCGGAGCAACGGCCGAGCCGCGCGGGTTCTCGCTCGGCCAGTACGTGAACGACCGCCCGTACGCGGCTTCCAGCCTGCTGGCCATGGCGCTGAAGGCGGCGTTCCGGACCGCGCTGGCCGGCCGCTGCGAGGCCAGGCCCGCGCTGGCGGCCTCGCCCATCCCGCTGCGGATCAGGGTGCCCGCCCTGCCTTGCCGCGGCGGCGGCTCCGGCCTGGCCCGGCGCGTGTTCGAGCCGCTCGGCTGGTCGGTCGCGGCGCCCGCGGTGCCGCTCGATCCGGCGGTCGGCGGCTGGGGCGACTCGCCGTACTGCGACGTCGTGCTCACCGGTGAGATGCGGCTGGCCGACGCGCTCAACCAGCTGTACGTGCTGCTGCCGGTGCTCGACGACGCCAAGCACTACTGGGTGACCTCCGACGAGGCCGACAAGCTGATCAGGGCCGGGGCCGGCTGGCTGGCCGGGCACCCGGAGAAGGCCCTGATCAGCCGCAGGTACCTGGCCCACCAGCGGGAACTCACCCGGGCCGCGCTGGCCCGGCTGGCCGAGTCGGACGACACCGAGCCGGAGGAACTCGACGACGCTGTGGCGGCCAGCCTGCTCCCGGATCAGGCCGGCGAGCAGGCGCCGCTGCGCGAGCAGCGCCGGGGCGCGGTGCTGGCGGCGGTCCGCGCGTCCGGCGCCCGCCGCGTCGGCGACCTCGGCTGCGGGGACGGGGCGCTGGTGCGCGACCTGCTCGCCGAGCCCGGCATCGAGCAGGTTGTCGCGGCCGACGTGTCTGTGCGGGCGCTGCAGTCGGCCGCGCGCAGGCTGCGGCTCGGCCGGCTGACCGAGACCCAGCGGGAACGGGTCGCGCTGTTCCAGTCCTCGCTCACCTACCGCGACGACCGGCTGGCCGGGCTGGACGCAGCCGTTCTCATGGAAGTGATCGAGCACGTGGACCCGCCCCGGCTGGCCGCGCTGGAGCGGGACGTGTTCGGCTTCGCCTCGCCCGGCACGGTCGTGGTCACCACCCCGAACGCCGAGTACAACGTGCGGTTCGAGGGCCTGACGGCCGGTGCCATGCGGCACCGTGACCACCGGTTCGAATGGACCCGGGCGCAGTTCAGCGACTGGGCCGGCCGGGTCGCCGCCCGGTTCGGCTACCAGGTTTCCTTCCTGCCGGTCGGCGGCGACGACCCGGATGTCGGCCCGCCGACCCAGCTGGCGCTGTTCCGCCGGGCGGCCGCGTGATGGAGAGCCAGGGCGTGACCGCGCCCGCCCGCGAGCTCGGCATTCCCGAGCTGAGCCTGGTCGTCCTGATCGGCGTCACCGGGTCGGGCAAGTCCACGTTCGCCCGCGCCCACTTCAAGCCGACCGAGGTGATCTCGTCCGACTTCTGCCGCGCGCTGGTGTCCGACGATGAGAACGATCAGTCGGCCACGGCCGACGCATTCGACCTGCTGCACTACATCGCGGGCAAGCGGCTGGCCGCCGGGCGGCTCACGGTGGCGGACGCGACCAGCGTCCAGCCGGAGGCCCGCCGCACCCTGGTCGCGCTGGCCCGCGAGCACGACGTGCTGCCGGTCGCGATCGTGCTCGACCTGCCCGAGCGCATCTGCGCGGAACGGAACGCCGCCAGGCCGGACCGGGCGTTCGGCCCGCAGGTGCTCCGGCGCCAGCGTGACCAGCTCCGCCGCGGGCTGAAGGGGCTGCGGCGGGAGGGGTTCCGCACGATCCACGTGCTCCGCAGCGAGGCGGACGTGGCGGCCGCCTCGGTGACGCGCACCCGGCTGTACAGCGACCTGCGGGACCAGGCCGGTCCGTTCGATGTGATCGGCGACGTGCACGGCTGCCGGGCGGAACTGGAGGCGCTGCTCGCCCGGCTCGGCTACGTCGTCAAGCGTGACGCCGACGGGCGGGCGGCCGGGGCGAGCCACCCCGGGCGGCGGGCGGTGTTCCTGGGTGACCTGGTGGACCGCGGCCCGGACACGCCCGGCGTGCTCCGCCTGGTCATGGGCATGGTGGCGGGCGGAGCCGCGCTCTGCGTGCCCGGCAACCACGAGGCGAAGCTGCTGCGCGCGCTGCGCGGCCGGGACGTCCGGGTGACGCACGGCCTGGCTGAGTCGCTGGCGCAGCTCGACCAGGAAGGGCCCGCGTTCCGGGCCGAGACGGAGCGGTTCCTGGACGGGCTGGTCAGCCACTACGTGCTGGATGGCGGCCGGCTGGTGGTGTCGCACGCCGGCCTGATCGAGCGCTACCAGGGGCGGGCGTCCGGCCGGGTGCGCGAGTTCTGCCTGTACGGGCAGACCACCGGCGAGACCGACGAATACGGGCTGCCGGTGCGCCACCCGTGGGCGGACGAGTACCGGGGCAAGGCCGTGGTCCTGTACGGCCACACCCCCGTCCCCGCCCCGGAATGGGTGAACAACACGCTGTGCCTGGACACCGGCTGCGTGTTCGGCGGGAGCCTGACTGCGCTGCGCTACCCGGAGCGCGAGCTCGTGTCGGTCCCGGCGGCGCGGGTGTACTACGCCCCGGCCCGGCCATTCCAGCCCAACCCGGTCGCTGAGCTGGCGGCCCCGCCGCGGCGGGAGCCGGAGGTCCTCGACATCGGCGACGTGACCGGCGCTCGCGTCATCGAGAGTTCTTACCTCAAGCGCATCGGCGTGCGGGAGGAGAACGCCGCCGCGGCGCTGGAGGTGATGAGCCGGTTCGCTATCGACCCGCGGTGGCTGGTCTACCTGCCGCCGACCATGAGCCCGGTCGCGACCACGGCCGCGCCCGGCCTGATCGAGCATCCGGACCAGGCGTTCGACGCCTACCGCGCCGACGGCGTGGCCGCGGTGGTGTGCGAGGAGAAGCACATGGGCTCCCGGGCCGTGCTGCTGGCCTGCCGGTCGCCGGCGGCGGCGCGGGCCAGGTTCGGCGTGCCGGGCGAGGACGCTGGCGCGCTGTGGACCCGCACCGGCCGGCCGTTCTTCGGGGCCGAGCTGACCGCCCTGCTGCTGGCCCGGGTGCGGGCGGCGGCGGAGACCGCCGGGCTGTTCGACGAGCTCGGGACCTCCTGGCTGCTGCTCGACTGCGAGCTGCTGCCCTGGAGCGCCAAGGCCGGCCAGCTGCTGCGCGACCAGTACGCCGCCGTCGGGGCCGCGGCCAGGTCGTCGCTGCCCGCTGCCGTGTCGGTGCTGGAGCAGGCCGCCGCGCGCGGGCTGGATGTCGGTGAACTGCTGGACCGGACCCGCGGCCGGGCTGCCAACGCGGACGCGTTCGCAGCCGCCTACCGCCGGTACTGCTGGCCGGTTGCGGGCCTCACCGGCCTGCGACTGGCCCCGTTCCAGTTGCTGGCCTCCGAGGGCGCTGCCTATCACCAGCGCCCGCACGAGTGGCACCTGGCCATCGCCGACCGGCTGGCCGACGCGGACCGGTCGGCCGGCGCGGACGGCGAGCTGATCACCCGGACGCGCCGGGTCTTCGCGGATACCACGGACCCGGCCTCGGCGGCGGCCGCCGCCGGCTGGTGGGAAGAGCTGACCGCCGCGGGCGGGGAGGGCATGGTCGTCAAGCCGGCCGCCAACCTGGCCCGCGGCCGCCGGGGGCTCATCCAGCCCGGGCTCAAGGTGCGCGGCCGGGAGTACCTGCGGATCATCTACGGCCCCGACTACCCCGAGCCCGGCAACCTGGAGCGGCTGCGCCAGCGCGGGCTCGGTCACAAGCGCTCGCTCGCCCTCCGCGAGTACGCCCTCGGCCTGGAATCCCTGGACCGGGTCGCCAGCGGGGAGCCGCTCTGGCGCGTGCACGAGTGCGTGTTCGCGGTGCTCGCGCTCGAATCGGAGCCGGTGGACCCGCGGCTGTGAGGCGACCTGTCGCGTCGGCGGAGCCGTGGAACCACAATCTCCACTATCACCGGGTGATCCTCGACGCCGTTCCGGCGGGGTGCGACCGCGCTCTGGACGTGGGGTGCGGCACCGGGGCGCTCACCCGCCGCCTGCGTCAGGCCGTGCCCCAGGTCAGCGGCATCGACCGGGACGAGCGGAGCATCGAGCTGGCCCGCGCCCATCCCGGCGCCGACGGCATCAGCTACCTGCTGGGCGACTTCCTCATCACGTCGTTCGAGCCCGGCTCGCTCGGCCTGGTGTCGGCGGTCGCCTCGCTGCACCACCTGGACGCCGGGGCCGCGCTGCGCCGGATGGCTGAGCTGCTGCGGCCCGGCGGCGTGCTGGCGGTGGTCGGGCTTGCCCGGGGCGGCATCCCGGCCGAGGCCGGCCTGATCGTCCCGGCTGCGATCGGCAGCCGGGCCCGGAGGGCTGCCTCCGCCCGGCGGCGCCGCGGCAGCCCTCCCCCGCCAGGGGACGGCTATCAGCCGCCGCTCGTCTGGCCGCCGGAGCACAGCTACCGGGATATGCGCAGGCTCGCGGCCCGCCTGCTGCCTGGTTCTCGCTACCGCCGGCACCTGTACTGGCGGTACTCGCTGGTATGGGTCAAGCCATCCTGACCGCATAGGCAGCTGGGCCTGCGGGCGCGCCTTCGCGCCAGGGTCGTGTTACGTCACGCCCACTGCCTGGTCCTGTTGGCGCCGGATTGCTACTCTCTCGATATATCCTACTGATTTTATAGGCACCTCCGGCTAGCGGCGGCGCGGGCCGAGCAGCAGGCAGCTGTCGCCGAACTCGTGCCACAGGTAGCCGGTCTCGCTGGCTTCCCCGTAGGCGTGGTGCACCAGGTCCGGCCCGGCGACCGCGGTCAGCAGCGCCAGATGGGAGGCCTCCGGGTCGTGCCAGCCGGTGACGAGGCCGGTCACGACCCGGGCCGGGTGATCCTCGCCCAGCACCAGGCCGGTCCAGCCGTGGCCGGCGTGAACGGTGCCGTCGGCGCTGGCGGCGCTTTCCAGCGCCCGGGTGGATGTGGTCCCGACCGCCACCACCCTCCGGCCGGCTGCGCTGGTCAGGTTCACCAGCCGCGCGGTCGGCTCCGGCACCGTGAACCGTTCCGGCAGTGGCGGCTCGCCCGTCTCCAGCGACGCCACCCCGGCGTGCAGGGTGATCGGGGCGATCACCACCCCCGCCGTCACCAGCTCGGTGACCAGGTCCGTGGTGAACGGCCGGGCCGCGCTGGGCATCTCAGCGCTGCCGGGGTGGCGGGAGAACACGGTCTGGTAGGCGCTCAGCGGCCACTGCTCCGGGACATAGGAGTAGCGGACCGGCCGTCCGCGCCGGCCCAGGTACTCGCCGACCGTGCCCGGCACCAGGGCCGCCGCACTCCACAACCGGTTCGCCGCCTCATCCGGATAGCGGCCGAGCAGGGTGAGCGACGCCCCGCCCGGCAGCGGGATGATCTCGCCGCAGGCCGCGTCCGTGATGCGCCCGCCGCTACCTGGGGGCTCGCGCAGTTCCACCACCCAGGTCCCGTCGTCAAGCGGGGTGGAGAAGTGGACCGCCACCGGCCGGCCGTCACCGCGGCTGGTGTCCACGGCCGCTGCGATGGTGGCCGAGGTGTTGACGACCAGCAGGTCGCCGGGGGACAGGAAGCGCGCCAGGCCGCTGAACCGGGCATGGACGAGCCCATCCGGGGTGGCGGCGAGCAGCCGGACGGCGTCCCTGGCTAGCCCGCGTTCCTCCGGCGGTGCGCTGGCAGCGGCAGTCATGACGCCACCGCCGGTGCCGCCAGGTCGCTCGCGCGGTAGCGGCCGCTCAGCGGCCGCTCGTCCAGCAACCGCAGCAGGGCCGGGACCACGGTCTCCGGCTCTGGCCGGTCCGAGATGTCCTCGCCGGGGAAGGCCCGCTGATGCATGCCGGTCCGCATGTCGCCGGGGTCGAACGCGTAGCAGCGCAGGGCCGGTTCCTCGGCCGCGAGGATGGCGGTGAGCTGGTCCAGTGCGGCCTTGGCCGAGCCGTATCCGCCCCAGCCCGCGTACTGCTCCACGGCCGCATCCGAGGTGACGTTGACGACCGTGCCCCCGGCCGCGGTCAGCGGGCCGGCGAGCAGCTGGAACAGGGCGAGTGGCGCGACGACGTTGGTGTCGTACACCCGGTTCAGCTCGGCCAGGGGGTAGTCGCGCAGCGGTGGCTGCGGGCTGGGCCCCAGCCTGCTCGCGTTGTTCAGCAGCAGGTCGAGCCGTCCCAGCCCGCTGACCGCCGCCGCGAGGTGAGCCCG
>JAIRTY010000824.1 GCA_031254715.1 Nocardiopsaceae bacterium
CTCGGCCAGCCGGGACGCGATGACGTCCGGGTCGCCGCCGGTCAGGTCGGCCACCGCGTCCGCGCCCAGCTCGGCGGCGCGCTGGCGGCCATGGTCGTCCCGGCAGGCCGCGACCACCCGGCCGGCTCCCAGCAGCCGGGCCGCCTGCACCGCCACCTGCCCGACCGTGCCGCTGGCCCCGAGCACCAGCACGTGCTCACCGGGCTTGAACTGGCCGCGCCAGGTCAGCGCCATCCAGCCGGCCACCGCCGACAGGCCCAGCGCCGCCGCCAGATCGTCGCTCACGTCGTCCGGCAGCGGCAGCGCCGCCTCCTCCGGGATCACGCACAGCTCCGCCATGGCCCCGTCGCCGGGCCGCATGCCGGCTTCGCAGCTGAACCACACCCGCTGGCCGGCCGGGAGCACGGTGGCCTCTGCCACCTGGCCCACGCCCTGCGCGCCGGGCACGTAGGGCAGGGCAGGCGGGCCGAAGTAGGAGGTGCCGGAGGCGCACAGCAGATCCAGCGGGTTGACAGGGGCGGCGGTCACCCGGATCAGCGCCTGGCCCGGGGCCCGGGACGGCGCCGGGTGCGAGCCGTACTCCGGCGGGCGGCCGTGCTCGCGCAGCACCGCCGCGCGCATCGCGGGCATCAGGAATCCGCGTCCTCGGTGTAGGTGTAGGTGTACGGGTTGGCGAGGACCCTGACCTCGGGGATCTCCGGGTGCATGCCCTCTTCCCAGGCCTCGGGGCCGAGCTCGCCGCGCAGGTACGCCACGGTCTGCCCGACGGTCTCCCGCGCCTTGGCCAGGTCGACGCCGACCAGGCGGTGGTCGTGCTTGACCACCTTGCCGTTCACGACCACGGTGTGGACGTCGCCGCGCTGGGCCTGGAAGACGACGTGCCCGTAGGGGTGGAGCAGCGGGAACATGGCGGGCGAGGCGTCGTTCTTGATCAGCACGACGTCCGCCTTCTTGCCCGGCTCCAGGCTCCCGATCAGCGAGTCCAGGCCGAGGGCCTTGGCCCCGCCCCTGGTCGCCCAGTCGACCACCTGCTCGGCCCGCAGCTTGTGGTGCGTCACCGTCTCCTCCGCGTTGTGCGCCTCCAGGTGCTCCCGGGCGCGGTCCGCGCTCAGCGTGGCCCGCATGGCGGCGAAGAGGTCCGCGCTCCACCAGACGCTGGTGTCCATGGACAACGACACCGGGATGCCGTACTCGCGCAGCTTCCAGGTGGGCGGGTAACCCTGCCCGGCGCTGCACTCGCTCTCGGTGGACAGCGAGGCGGACCCGCCGGTCGCCGCGATCCGGTGGTAGGAGTCCTGGGACAGGCTGGCGGCGTGCACGTACACGGTGCGCTCGGTCATGAACCCGTGCTCGTGCATGAGCCGGATCCCGTCGTCGGTGGTCACCCGCCAGACCCCGGCGTGGGTGGTGACCGGCACGCCCAGGTCCCTCGCCACCTCGAACGCCGCCTTCTCCGGGAAGTCCGGGCTGGCCGGCGGGACGTCGAAGGCCAGCTGGAAGCCGAGCATGTCGGTGCCGCCGCCGCTGAAGTACCGGTTGACGAAGTCACGGAACTCCGGTGCCGCCGTCCACTCCCACGGGGCGGCCTGGATGTTGCCGTACCCGAGCACGAACCGGCCCGGCACCGCCCGCAGCGCGTCCACCGCGGCCTCGGCGTGGCCGACCGTCTGCAGGTTGTGCGACCAGTCCACGCTGGTGGTGACCCCGGCGTCGACCGCCTCGATGGCGCTCAGCAGGTTGCCGGCATGGATGTCCTCGGGCCGGAACGACTTGCCCCATTGCAGGTAGTTCCAGACGAAGTACTGGGTGAGGGTCCAGTCGGCGCCGTAGCCCCGCATCGCCGTCTGCCACATGTGGCGGTGGGTGTCGACCATGCCGGGCATGACGATGCCGCCGGTGGCGTCGATCTCGGACGAGCCGTCAGGGACGTGCAGGCCGGGACCGACCTGCGCGATCCGCTCGCCCTCGATCAGGACGTCCGCGCCGGCCAGCACGCGGTGCGAGTTATCCATCGTCAGCACGGTCGCGTTGCGGAAGACGAGCGGCCGGCCGGGAGCGAAGTCGGTGACTGTCACGGCGATCCCTCCACTGGTGCCGTCCGGACACATGTCCGTATAGTGGTCAGCTGGACCTGTCGGAACACTGTCCGGTTCGCGGGCGGCTGTCAAGAGGGGGCTGGAGTGACAAGCCGTGATGACCGCCCGGACTTCATCCAGGCCCTGGCCCGCGGCCTGGACGTGATCCGGGCGTTCCAGCCCCGCCAGCCGGTCATGTCGCTGGCGGCGGTGGCGGCAGCGACCGGCCTGGCCCGGCCCACCGCCCGGCGGGTGCTGCTCACCCTGGCGGAGCTCGGCTACGTGCGGCCGGCCGCCAGCGGCTTCGAGCTGACGCCGCGCGTGCTCGAGCTCGGCATGTCCTACGTGCTGTCCCGCAACCTGTGGGAGGTGGCACGGCCGCACATGGAACAGCTGGTCGCGCAGACGCACGAGTCCTCGTCCATCGCGCAGCTCGACGGCAGCGACATCGTGTACGTGGCCAGGGTGGCGGTGCCGAAGATCGTGGCGCTGGCGGTGACGATCGGCACCAGGTTCCCCGCCATGCAGACCTCGCTCGGCAAGGTGCTGCTGGCAGCGCTGCCGCCGGAGCAGGCCGGCCAGGTGCTGGCCGAGCCCAGCCGGTCCGGCATCACCCCCCGGCTGGCGGTCGGCGCCGCGGCGCGGCAGGCGGTGCTGCGGGAGGTCCGGGCTCGCGGGTGGGCGCTGACGGACGAGGAACTGGCCGCCGGGATCCGGTCGGTCGCGGCGCCGCTGCGGGGCGGCGACGGCCGGGTGATCGCGGCGCTGAACGTGAACTGCCATGCCGCCGAGACCTCGCTGGCGGTGCTCACCGGCGAGTACCTGCCGCTGCTGCTCCAGGCGGCCGGGGCGATCAGCGCGGACTGGGCCGCCTGCGAGGCGGTCCCGCAGGTCACGGCCCGGCCGACGGTGCCGCTGCCGGCGGTTCTCGCGGCCCCTGCGCCTTGACACCCGTCAGCGGCGGAACCGAGACTCGGGCGGTCGGACGATCGTCCGCCTACCGGACGAAAGGATGCGTCAGCCGTTGAATCAGTCCCGTCCCGGGCCGCTGGCAGGCCTCCTGGTGGCCGACTTCTCCCGGGTCCTGGCCGGCCCCTACTGCACGATGCTGCTGGCGGATCTCGGCGCGGACGTGATCAAGGTGGAGAGCCCGGCCGGCGACGACACCCGCCGCTGGGTGCCGCCGGTGACCAAGGACGGGGTGTCCACCTACTTCCTCGGCATCAACCGCAACAAGCGGTCGGTGGTGCTGGACCTGCGCGACGGGACGGACCTGGGCCGGGCCCGCGAACTGGCCCGGCGCGCCGACATCTTCGTGCAGAACTTCAAGCCCGGCGGGCTGGCCAAGTACGGCCTGGACTACGAGTCGGTCCGGGCGGCCAACGAGGCGATCATCTACGCCTCGATCAGCGGCTTCGGCTCGGGCGGCGGCAAGGACCTGCCCGGCTACGACCTCATGGTGCAGGCGATGTCGGGCCTGATGAGCCTGACCGGGGACCCGGACGGCCCGCCGTACCGGGCCGGCATCTCGCTGTTCGACGTGATGGCCGGGCTGCACACCACCATCGCCATCCTGGCTGCCCTGCAGCATCGCACCCTCACCGGCGCTGGCCAGCACCTCGAGTCCAGCCTGCTGGCGTCGGCCATGTCCGGGATGGTGAACCAGACCAGCGCCTACGTCACGGGCGGGGTGGTCCCGTTCCGGATGGGGAACTCGCACCCGAGCCTGTTCCCGTATGAGCCGCTGCCCACCGCCGACAAGGAGCTCATCGTCACCGCCGGGAACGACGCCCAGTTCCGGAAGCTGTGCGAGGTGATAGGCGCGCCGGAACTGGCCGCCGACCCCCGGTTCGCCAGCAGCGGGGACCGCACCGCCAACCGGGACGAGCTGCGGCCGCTGCTTGTCGAGCGGCTGGCCGCCCGCACGTCGGCGGAGTGGTTCACCGACCTGATCGCCGCCGGGGTGCCGTGCGGCCCCATCAACACGGTCGACGCGGGCGTCGAGTTCGCCACCGGGATCGGGCTGGAGCCGGTCGTCACCGCGGGCCAGGGGGAGAAGGCCCGGCCCGCGGTCCGGCACCCGGTCACGTTCTCGGCGACCCCGGCCAGCTACCCGCTGCCGCCGCCCGCGCTGGACGAGCACGGCGACCAGATCCGCGGCTGGCTCTCGGCGCCGCCCGCGCCGCTGCCGCCGGTGCCCGGCGCCGGCCAGGCAGGCGCCGGCCGGGCAGACGCCGGCCAGGCGGGGGCCGCCCGATGACCGGCACGCCGCGCTACCCGACCTCGCTGGGGGCGTCCACCCCGGACACGATCACCCTGCTCGGCCAGGACCTGGCCGCCAGCCTGATGGGGAAGGTGGGGTTCGGCGAGCTGGCGCTGTGGCTGGTGACGCAGCGGCGGCCGTCCCCGGCCCAGGTCCGGGTGTTCGAGGCGGTGCTGGTGGCGCTGGCCGACCACGGGTTCACGCCCACCGCGATGGCGGCCAGGCTCACGTACCTGAGCGCGCCGGACTCGGTGCAGGGAGCGCTGGCGGCAGGCCTGCTGGGCGGCGGGTCCCGGTTCCTCGGGGTGACCGAGGACGCCGGGCGGTTCCTGTCGGAGGCGCTGGCGTCGGCGGAGACGATGCCGGCGGACGACGCGGGCTGGGACGCGCTGGCGCTGGCGGCGGTGACCCGGGCACGGGCGGCCCGGCAGCTGATCCCGGGGCTCGGCCACCCCATCCACAAGGTCACCGACCCGCGCACCCCGGCGCTGCTGGCGATCGCCGAGGAGGAGCGGCTGCGCGGCCCCCACCTGCGGCTGTTCGAGGCGATCGGCCGGGTCCACCCGCAGGTGCTTGGCCGGACCCTGCCGCTGAACGGCGCGGGCACCTGCGGCGCCGCGCTCGCCGACCTGGGCCTGCCGCCGGACCTGCTGCGCGGGTTCGCGCTGCTGGCCAGGACCGCCGGGCTGCTGGGCCAGCTCGCCGAGGAGAAGCGGCGCCCGGTCGCCATGGACATCTACCGCAGCGTCGAGCACAACACGGACTACCGGCCGCCGGTGCCTACCCGGGGGGACACAGTGCCGTCCCGGGGGACACCCCCGGACCCCGATGGCCCGGAACCCCCCGAGCCTGCTTAAGGAGCCACCATGGCCAGTGTTGCCGCGGTCATCGCATCGACGCATCATCCGTTCTATCTCCGGGCGAGCACGGCCACCGGCGCGGACCGCCCGCCGTTCGCCGACGAATGGGTCGCCAAGATCTCCGCGTTCCGCGAGACGCTGACCCGCGCCCGGCCGGACCTGCTGGTGATGGTGGGCAGCGACCACTTCCACCAGCTGTGGCTGGACAACATGCCGCAGTTCCTCGTCGGCAAGGCGCCCAGCTACGACGCGAACTACTACAACGAGGAACGAGAGTTCGGGCTGCCGCGGATGCTCCTGCGCGGTCATGAGGAACTGTCGGCCTACCTGCTGCGCGAGGGCATCGACGCCGGCTTCGACCTGGCGTTCAGCAACGAGCTGCGGGTGGACCACAGCATCACGTGCCCGCTCATCACGCTGCGGCCGGAAGCTGACCTGCCGATCGTGCCGATCTACACGAACATCTTCGCGCCGCCGATGCCGCAGCCGCGCCGGTTCGTCGAGCTCGGCAAGGCGATCAGGAAGCTGGTCGAGGCGTGGCCGAGCGACCTGCGGGTCGCCATCATCGGCACCGGCCACCTGTCGCTGGAGCTGGGCGGCCCGCGCCAGTTCGGGCCGCACGGCCCCGACCCCGAGTTCGACCGGAAGGCGGTCGAGTGGATCGCCAGCAGCGACGTGTCGTCCGCGCTGGCCGAGGTGACCCTGGACAGCCTGTGGGAGCCCGGCAACGCCACCCACGGCTTCATGGATTTCCTGCTGATGATGGGCGTGGCGGGCGAGAACGTGAAGGCCGGCTACACCGACTCGCTGGACCTGTTCCACACCATGGAGGCCTACTTCACCTGGTACCCGGAGGAGCCGTCGTGAGCAAGTACCTGCTCAACAAGTTCCTGTACACGGTCGACCGCGACCCGGAGCTGGTCGAGCGCTACCGGGCGGATCCGCGGGGCACCGTGGCCTGGTGGGAGGCGGAGCGGGCCAATGCCATCCTGAACTGCCACGCGGGCGAGCACAGCACCTGGCTCGGGTTCGACGATTCCGAACGGGAGGCGCTCGCCAGCCACGATTACCCCGCCCTCTTCGCCCTCGGGGCACACCCCTTCCTGACGCTGACCCTGTTCATCGGGCTCTTCGAGCGGGACTATGAGGAGCCGCTGGGCTTCCAGCTCGAGTACGCGCGCAAGCTGAGCGGCTTCAGCCTGCCCTACCCCGACATCACTACCTGAGCCCGCCTCCGCGTCAGCTCAGCGGCCAGAGGGGGATGAGGTCCCGCTTGAACGTGGCGTTGGTGACGTGGGCGAACGCCACGTACCAGGCGGTGACACCGCAGGTGATCCCGACGTAGCCGCCAATCTGGCTGAGCGAGGTGGTCGCGATCCCGAGCTCGGCCAGCGTCAGCAGCACGTAGGTCGCGGTCAGGGTGATGAACACCCACAGCACCGCGAGGTTGGTCCTGAGCGCGGCGATCGTCATGTAGAACGTGAAGATCGCCCAGGCCAGCAGGTACAGGCCGATGGCGTTGCCGGCGACCGACGGGGACAGCTTCGGGGCGATGACGTACGACAGGAAGAAGTACGAGAGCCAGAAGCCGCCGCCGTACGAGCAGAAGGCCGCCGCCACGAACGTCTCGCCGCGCCGGAAGGCCCAGATGCCGGCGATCAGCTGGACCAGCCCGCCGTAGAAGATGGCCAGGCCGAGCACCATCGGCGCACCGGCTGCCCCGGTGAAGAATCCTGCATTGATGCAGGACAGGACGAACGTGGTCATGGCGAAGCCGGCGATGCCGACCGGGACCGGATCGGCGATGGCCGACACCCGGGCGGTCGTCTCCGGCTGTCCGGCGGGTGCTCTGAGACCAGGGGAAACGTCGCTTGCAGACATTTGTCACTCTCCCGCTAGAGAATTCCTCTTGCCAGGGAATGCATTGGGGCAATTATATCGTGTCACGATAGATAGGCAACGGGGCGGGCGCTATATCGTGGCGCGATAGTACTCGGGCCCGAGCCGGTGGCGCGGTGCTGCGCCAGGCCCAGCGGGGCAGAATGTCCCTATGAGAGCAGCCAGTAAGCGGGCCTCGTCGCTAGCATCGCGGTGGTCGCTGCCGTCGCGCGCCTCCCGGGGCTCGATCCTGTCGATCGGCTCCACCGGCTCGATCCTGTCGGTCGGGTCGGCGGGATCGTTCCTTTCGGTGGGGTCGGCCGGATCGTTCCTGTCCGTCGGCTCGGCCGGGTCCTTCCTGTCGGTGGGGTCGTTCGCGTCCTTCGCATCGCTGCTGTCCGCGGGGTCGGCGTTCTCGGTGATGTCGCTGCTGTCGGCGGCGGCGGTCGGGTCGGTCCGGTCGCGCCGCCCGGGCATGCCGCTGCGCCGGGCCAGCTAGCGCGCAGGCCAGCCAGCTGCGCCGTCTCTCCGCTCGCCCAGATGGTGGAACTGGCACAGGGGCACGAGATTATGCAGAGCGGTCGGGCCGCCGCGGGAACGGGGGATCACATGGTGGACGTCGCACAGCCACGCGGGCGTGGTGCACCCGGCGAACCCGCAGTGCAGGTGGCGAGCGAGAACAGCCCGTCGCAGGTGACCGGGGATGGTCTCGGTGGCGGCGCCGATGTCGAGCGGGAGGCTCGGGGAGGACAGTGGCCGGTAGTCCAGGCCGGCCCGGAGCCGGGCGGCCAGGCCTTCGGGGCCGGACAGGACGTCGGCAGCGAGGCCGAGCAGCGCGCGGCGCAGCCGCCGCCGGGCGGCCGGTGACGGCGGTCGCGGCTTGCTGGCCCGGCC
>JAIRTY010000843.1 GCA_031254715.1 Nocardiopsaceae bacterium
ATACGGCTGCCGCGCGCGTCCGCCGAGGGACGAGGAAGAGGACCTTCCGCCGTTCCGTAACCGCGACGTCGGCGGCCCGCATCAGTAGTTCGGATGTGACCCCTTATCGGGGGTCAGAACTTAACGGGCTATCGTCACCGGTCGATGTCGCCGGCCACGAAGAACAGTGAGCCGAGGATGGCGGGCAGGTCAGCGACCCGGTTGCCGGGCAGGATCTCGGACAGCGCCTGCACGTTCCCGAACGAGGCAGATCGGAGCTTGAGCCGCCACGGCAGCTTGCCGCCCCGGGAGACCAGGTAGTAGCCGTTGATGCCGAGCGGGCTCTCGGTCCACGCGTAGGCGTGGCCCTCCGGCACCCGCAGCACCTTCGGCAGCCGCGCGCCGATCGGCCCGGCCGGCAGCCGCGCCAGCCGGGCGGCACAGGCATCGGCGATGTCCGCCGCCACGGCGACCTGCGCCAGCAGGCACTCGAACCGGGCCAGGCTGTCGCCCTCCTGCCTGGTGACCACCCGGACCTGGGCAGCGAGCTCACCGTAGGCCAGGTAGGGCTCGTCCCGGCGCAGGTCGAAGTCCACGCCGCTGGCCCGGGCGGCCGGGCCGCTGACCCCGTACTGGCGCACCTGCCCGGCCGTGAGCACGCCGGTGCCCCGGGTGCGGGCGCGGAACCCCTGGTCGCCGGTGACGACGGCGCCGATACCGGGCAGCGCGGCCCGCAGCTGCGCCACCGTGGCCGCTGTCCGGCTCAGCCAGCCCGCCGGCAGTTCCTGCCGGAGCCCGCCGACCCGGTTGAACATGTAATGCATCCGGCCGCCGGTGACCTCCTCCAGCAGGGCCTGCATGCGCTCCCGGGCGCCGAAGGCGGCGGACTGGGCGGCATCGGCGGGAGCGCCCTGGCCGGCCAGTCCGGGCGGGTACGAGCTGAGGAACGCCAGGTGGCTGAGGATCCGGTTGAGCTCTGCCAGCAGCGTGCGGGCCCACACGGCGCGGGGCGGCACCTCGATGCCGGCCAGCCGTTCGGCGGCCAGCACCACGCCGAGCTCGCTGGCGAAGGCACCCAGCCAGTCATGCCGGTTGGCCAGCATGATGATCTGCCGGTAGTCGCGTGCCTCGAACAGCTTCTCGGCGCCCCGGTGAACGTAGCCGATGCCGGGGTCGGCGGCGGTGATGCGGTCGCCGTCGAGGGTGAGCCGGAGCCGCAGCATGCCGTGCCCCGACGGGTGGGAGGGCCCGAGGTTGATCACGAAGTCACCGGACCCGGCAGCCACCGTGCCGGTGACGGCGTCCGCGTGGCGGCCGGTCATGTCCAGCCGCCTCCCAAGGCGCTGCCGCCGGTCAGCGAGGCGCAGCCGGTCAGCGAGGCGCAGCCGGCCAGCTGGGCGCAGCCGGCCAGCGGGGCGCAGCCGGCCAGCGAGGCCGGCAGCGGGGTGCCGACGGACTGGACCAGCCACCCGAAGCCTCCCAGCCCGGCCGGGTTGGTGAGCTCCGAGTCCTCGCCCGAGGCCTGCAGCGCCGACAGGTAGCCCAGCGGGTCACGGCCGGCCTCGGCGGGAGCCGGGGGGCGGGCGGCGAGGCCGAGGGCACGCAGCGCCTCGCGCTGGGTGGTGAGCAGGGTGGCCGCAGCCCCGGCAGCCGCGCCGGCCTCGGCGCACGAATCCAGGGCGACGTGCGCGGTGACGTCCCTGGAGCCATCCGGGAGCGCAGGCACCGGCCGCCCGCCCAGGTAGCCGGCCAGGGTGCCCGACGGCGGCCGGCCGGAGCGGAGATGGCCGTAGTCGGCCGCGATTGCCAGGCCCCGGGAGACCCGCCTGACCACGCCCGCCCAGGCCCGGTCCCGGGCCCGGCCGATCTCAGCCCGTTCCCCCGGCCGGCGCAGCGGCCACCATTGTCGCAGCCAGCCCAGGTCGGCCGGCCGGGGACGGCGGCCCGGCTGCTCGGCGCCGCTGCCGGGGTCTACCAGCAGCAGCCGCGGCCCGCGGCGGCCCAGTTCCGCCACGTCGAGCGGCACGTTGTCGAGCCATTCGCTCGCGATCACCAGCCCGGTGATGTGGCTGGGGGCCGAACTGGACCAGCGGACCCGGGGGTCGAGCCCGGCCGGCCTGGGCGCGACGTCCACCGCGTGCACGGCGATCCGGCCGGCCAGGGCCGGGTCGCCGTCCGCGGCCGCCAGGACCTGGCCGGCCAGTTCCCCGCCGCCCGCCCCGACGTCCACCAGGTCGAGCCGGTCCGGCCGCCCCAGGGCCTGGTCGAGCTCGTGCAGCAGGGTGAGCAGTGCCCAGGCGTACCGGGGGGAGGCATGCACCGAGGTGCGGAAGTGGCAGCCGGGCCGCTCGCCCCTGGCGTAGAAGCCGCCCGGGCCGTACAGTGCGGCCGCCATGGCCGCGCGCCAGGTCAGCCACATGCCTGCCGACTATAGGGCGTGCCGCCCCAGCGCCGGGCCCGGGCCGCCCGCACCACGGCCGCGCCAGCGGCCTGAGGAGTTGGCGGCTTCAGCCGTCAGAGCAGTCACTATGCTGATCACGCCGTCCGGTACCCGGGGCGGCGGCCTCGCGGGGTGCCAGCAGCGCCCGCGGGCCGCTCGCAAGGACTGGAACGAGAGGAATCCTGACGCTATGCCGAACCCGGCCAGCCCGCCTGGCCCGCCTGCCCATCCCCCCGAGCAGCCGCACCCGGCCCGGCTCAAGGTCGGCGTGGTCGGCGCC
Organism: Nocardiopsaceae bacterium; assembly: GCA_031254715.1. Classification (GTDB taxonomy): domain Bacteria; phylum Actinomycetota; class Actinomycetes; order Streptosporangiales; family Streptosporangiaceae; genus JAIRTY01. Next base: position 2,700 of record JAIRTY010000843.1, read on the forward strand.
GGCCGGGCCGGAACCGTCCTCGCAGCCGCCCTGGCCCGGGCCGGCCACCAGGTGGTCGCCGTCTCCGCGGTGACGGACACCTCGCGCCGGCGGGCCGCCCGGATGCTGCCGGGCGTGCCGGTCAGGCAGCCGGAGGAGGTGCTGGCCGCGGCCGACCTGGCGCTGCTGACCGTGCCCGACGATGCGCTGCCCGGGCTGATAACGGGCCTGGCGGCGACGGACGCTCCGGTGGCGGGACGGATGGTCGCGCATGCCAGCGGCAAGCACGGCACGGAGGTGCTGGCGCCGGCCACCCGGCGCGGTGCGCTCCCGCTGGCGCTGCACCCGGTCATGACCTTCACCGGCCGGCCCGACGACCTGGACCGGCTGGCCGGGGTCAGCTTCGGGGTGACCGCGCCGGATAAGCTCCGGCCGGTGGCCGAGGCGCTGGTCATCGAGATGGGCGGGGAACCGGTGTTCATCGACGAGGCCAGCCGCGGCCTCTATCACGCCGCGCTGGCCAGCGCCGCCAACCACCTGGTGACCCTGGTGGTCCAGGCCAGCGAGCTGCTGGCAGCGGCCGGCGTCCCGGATCCGCCCCGGATGCTCGCGCCGCTGCTGTCCGCCGCCCTCGACAACGCGCTGCGGCTCGGGGACGCCGGCCTCACCGGGCCGGTCGCCCGGGCAGACGCGGACACGGTCGCGGCGCACATCGAGGCGCTGCGGGAGGCCTCCCCGGAAGCGCTCCGGGCCTACCTGGCGCTGGCCCGGCTCACCGCCGATCGCGCGCTGGCAGCGGGCATCCTGACCGCGCCCGCCGCGCAGCGGTTGCTCGACGTGCTCGCCGGGGCGCCGCGGTGATCCCGATCCTGGCCCGCACCAGGCGCGGGCTCGATGCCGCCCGGCACGGAATGACGCCCCCGGTGGTGCTGGTCCCGACCATGGGCGCGCTGCACGACGGGCACCGGGCGCTGCTGCGGCGGGCCCGCGAGATCGCCGGGACGGATGGCAGCGTGCTGGTGTCGGTGTTCGTCAACCCGCTGCAGTTCGGGCCCGGCGAGGACTTCGGCCGCTACCCGCGGGACCTGACGGAGGATCTCGCTATCTGCGGAGCCGAGGGGGTGACGGTGGTGTTCGCCCCTGACCGGGCCGGCATGTACCCGCGCGAGCAGCTCGTCACCGTCGATCCCGGCCCGATGGGGCAGGTGCTCGAGGGGGCTTCCCGGCCCGGCTTCTTCACCGGGGTCCTCACCGTGGTGCTCAAGCTGTTCCAGCTCACGCTGCCGGATGTGGCGGTGTTCGGGCAGAAGGACGCCCAGCAACTCGCGCTGGTCCGGCGGATGACGGCCGACTTCGACCTGGGGATCGCGATCGACGGGGTGCCGCTGGTGCGCGACCCCGACGGGCTCGCCACCTCGAGCCGGAACCGCTACCTGTCCGCCTCCGAGCGGGCCACCGCGCTGGCCCTGCCGGCCGCCCTCCGGGCAGGCCAGGAGGCTGCGGGCGACGGCTCTGAGGCGGTGCTCGCCGCGGCCGGGCAGGTGCTTGACCGGGCCAGCCGCGGCGACCCGCCGCTGCTGCCCGACTACCTGGCCCTGGTCGATCCGGAGACCTTCGCCGGCGTGAAGCCGGGATACGCGGGAACGGCGCTGCTGCTCGCCGCGGCCCGGGCCGGGAAGACGAGGCTGATCGACAACATGCCGGTGACACTGGGCAGAGAGTGAGCACGGGAAGCGATGCTGCTGACGATCGACGTGGGCAACACCAACATGGTGCTCGGGGTCTTCGACGGCGAGGAGGTTGTCGAGCACTGGCGGATCGCGACCGATCCGGCCCGGACCGCGGACGAGATCGCCGTCGTCCTGTCGGGCCTGCTGTCCCAGAGCACGGTGCTGAAGGATCCGGATATCAGCGGCATCGCGCTGTGCTCCACCGTTCCTTCTGTCCTGCATGAGATGCGGGAGATGTGCCGCCGTTACTACGGGGACGTGCCGGCGCTGATCGTGGAGCCGGGCGTGCGGACCGGGGTGTCGGTGCGGATGGACAACCCCAAGGAG
>JAIRTY010000013.1 GCA_031254715.1 Nocardiopsaceae bacterium
AACCCGGCTACCCCGCCGGCGTCGACGTCGCGTTCAACCTCACCCTGCCCGGCGACCAGCTGGCCGGCCTCGCGAAAGCGATCCGGCCCGGCGGCCGCCTGCTCACGATCACCTACCCCGTCCCCGAGCCGGACTCGACCGGCCGCGACGACGTGGCCCTGCACTTCGTGCTTGACCTGGATGGCACGCTCGGGGGCATGCGCGAGGTCGGCGAACTCGCCGCCAGCGGCGAACTCAGGGCTACCATCGGCCGCCGTTACACCCTGGCGGAAGGCCCGCGGGCATGCGCCGACTTCGTGCGCCTGCACACCACCGGCAAGCTTGTCGTCGCCATCGGGGAGGCATGATGAGCTGGACATCGCCGCCGGGATCATGGACCGGCCCCGCACCGCCCGCCGCTGGCACCTGGCAGCTAGTCAGCGGTCCGGCCCCGCCCCGGCGGCCCGGACCGGGCCGCCGGGGCCGGGACCTTAACGAAGCGCTGCGGGCTTGATGTTGGCGTTGTTGCGGAACACGTTGCCCGGGTCGTACTGAGCCTTGATGGCGGCCAGCCGGTCGTACTTGGCCGCGCCGTAGCTGTGCCGGATCCGGTCCTCGGAGAAGTCGGCCACGCCGTTGATGTAGCCGTCGCCGCTGCCGATGGCGTGCGGGCGCAGCGCCTCCCAGACGCCACGCACCCAGGCGCGATCGGCGGCCGCCAGGTCCGGATCGGGCGCGAGGCCGATGATGAACGTGCCGTACCGCGGCGTCCGCCCGCCGCTGAACGCGGTGTCGTCGTCGCCGGGGCGGCAGTAGGCGCCGTCGAGCCGGTAGAACAGCATCACCGACATCGGCGAGTTCTTGCGCGGGACCTCGCTGGTGACGACCTCGATCACCGGATCCGACAGATCCTGGAGGTAGGTGCCCTTCTCATAGCCGTAATGCCCCCAGGCATTGGCTTCGTCGAGCAGCTTCTGCAGCTCGACATAGGGCAGCGGGGCCACCAGCTCGAACAACGGCGGCAGGCTCTCCCTGATCCGGGCGGCCAGCTCAGCGTGCTCCGGCCCTGGCCCGAACCCGGTGAGCAGCATGGCGTAGCCGGGCTGGAAGCGGTGCTGCTCCGGCACGAACGGCGCCGGCGGCGCGTTCACCGCGCCGGCCACGGCGTTGATGTCCGGCGGCATCGCCGCCGTGATCTCGCGCGCCAGCCGCAGCGCCTCCGCGCCCTGGTCCAGGCCCCAGAAAAACATCCCGAACTGCACCATCGGGTCGACCTCGTGCAGCCGGAACTCGAACGACGTGACGACGCCGAAGTTGCCGCCGCCGCCGCGGATGGCCCAGAACAGGTCGGGGTGCTCGGTCTCTGACGCCAGCAGCACCCGCCCGTCGGCCGTGACGACCTCGGCGGCGGTCAGGTTGTCGATAGTCAGCCCGTACTTGCGGGTCAGCCAGCCCATGCCGCCGCCCAGCGTCAGCCCGCCCACACCGGTATGGCTGATCAATCCGGCGGGCACGGCCAGCCCGTGCCGCTGCGTGGCCGCGTCCAGGTCGCCCAGCAGCGCGCCGCCGCCGGCCCGGGCCCGCCTGGCCGCCGGGTCCACCGTGACCTGGTTCAGCAGGCTCAGGTCGACCATCAGGCCGTCATCGCAGACGGCAGTGCCCGCCGGGTTATGCGCCCCTCCGCGCACCGACACCTCGAGCCCGTGCTTGCCCGCGAAACCGAGGGCCGCCGCCACATCGGCCGCTGACGCGCAGCGGGCGATCACGGACGGCGTCCGGTCTATCCCCGCGTTCCATACCCGGCGTCCCTGGTCGAAGCCGGGATCACCGGGCGCCATCACCGGCCCTTCCGACACCGTGCGAAGTTCCCTGATTCCGGCAGTCGCCAGCTGTGTCATGACTATCCCCCCGTCTGGCCCCCCGGCCAGTGTCGCGGCCCCCCCTTGCATCTCAGGCCGCGCGACTTAGTGGTCCACCATAGCGAGAGCCGGGCGGTATGACCACTTTGCGAATATCGGGGGCCGGCCAGGGCCGTGCCCTGGGTCAGCCGGACCGGGTCACGGCCAGCTCGCCGAGTTCGGACCAGTCGTCCTGCGGGACGCTGACGCTGATGATCCGCGGCGTCTCCGCCAGGTACGGCGGTAGCTCCTGCTGGGCGGCCCGGAAATGCGCTGACTGCACGTGAGCTGCCCCGGCGGCGTCGTCGCGGAAGGCCTCCACCAGTACATACTCCGCCGGGTCCGCCAGGCTCCGGGACCAGTCGAACCACCGGCACCCCGGCTCAGCGCGGGTCGCCGCGGTGAACGGGCCCGCGATCTCGGGCCACCGGCCGGCGTGCTCGGGCAGGATCCGGAACTTGGCGGTAATGAAGATCATGGAACTCCCTCGTCTGGCTGCCGGGCGTTCATCATCTCCTACCGGTTCCGGCCCCGGCCAGCGGGAAGTACAGCCGGGCTGGCAGTGTTGCGCAAAGAGGGGGAGGACGCGACCGGAGGTGAGGGAAGATGGCGCTTCCACAGGATCCTGCACCGCGATTCCAGGACTACGCCCGGCCGGAGAAGCTGGTCAGTACCGGCTGGCTGGCCGAGCACCTGGAAGACCCGGGGCTGGTGGTGGCCGAATCCGACGAGGACGTGCTGCTGTATGACACCGGCCATATCCCCGGCGCGGTGAAGCTGGACTGGCACACCGAGCTCAACGACCCGGTCACCCGCGACTACGTCGACGGCGCCGGGTTCGCGCGGCTGATGTCGGAGAAGGGAATCAGCCGGGACACCACGCTGGTGCTCTACGGCGACCGGAACAACTGGTGGGCCGCCTACGCGCTGTGGGTCTGCACATTGTTCGGCCACCCGGATGTGCGGCTGCTGGACGGCGGGCGCGCCAAGTGGGGTGCCGAGGGCCGGCCGCTCACCACCGACCTGCCGCAGCGCCCCCGCAGCGACTACCCGGTGGTGGACCGGGACGACAGCCAGCTCCGGGCCTTCCGCGACCAGGTCCGCTCGCACCTCGGCAAGCCGCTGATCGACGTGCGGTCGCCGGGTGAGTACACCGGTGAGCTGCTGCACATGCCCGACTACCCGCAGGAGGGCGCGGTGCGGGGCGGGCACATTCCCGGCGCCAGGAACGTGCCGTGGTCACGCGCGGCCGCCGAGGACGCCACCTTCCGGCCTCGCTCGGAGCTGACCGGCATCTACGAGGGCGAGGCGGGACTGCGGCCGGACGACGACGTGGTCGTGTACTGCCGGATCGGGGAGCGGTCCAGCCACACCTGGTTCGTCCTCCACTACCTGCTCGGCTACCCGCAGGTGCGCAACTACGACGGGTCCTGGACCGAGTGGGGCAACAGCGTCGGCGTCCCCATCACCCAGGGCGAGAAACCATGACCGCGACCACGCTCGGCCCGCGGCTGCAGGAGGTCGTCGACGACTTCACCGGCGTCGGCGAGCAGGACCGGCTGGCGCTGCTGCTGGAGTTCTCCGCCGGCCTGCCGCCGCTGCCGGCCCGCTACGCGGAGCACCGCGACCGGATGGAGCCGGTGCCGGAGTGCCAGTCGCCGCTGTTCCTGGCGGTCGAGGTGGCAGCGGACGGGACCGCGCACCTGTTCTTCGACGCGCCGCCCGAAGCGCCGACCACCCGCGGGTTCGCCAGCATCCTGCAGGCGGGCCTGGACGGCCTGCCCGCGGACGACATCCTGGCTACCCCGGGCGAGTTCAGCAGCCAGCTGGGCCTGACCGGGCTGGTCAGCCCGCTGCGGCTGCGCGGCATGGCGGCCATGCTGGCCCGGATCAAGCGCCAGATCCGCGACCAGCGCGGCTGACGCCGCCCCGGGCCGTTCAGCAAGCCAGGCCGTTCGGTAAGCCAGGCGTTCGGTAGGCCAGGCTGTTCAGTAGGCCAGGCCCAGCAGCCGGCAGGCGTTCCCCCGGAAGATCGCGTCCTGCTCGGCCTCGGTCAGCCCGATCTCCTGCAGGTTGCGGATGGTCGCCCGGATATAGCCGGGTCCCTTCTCCGGGTCGAACGGGCTGTCGGAGCCGAACAGCACGTGATCGGTCCCGTAGAAGTCGATCACGCAGCGCAGCGCGTGGGCGGCGCCGAACATGGCCGTATCGACGTACATCATCCGGAAGTACTCGATCGGCCGCTTGGTCAGCTGGTAGCCGGCGATGTCGGCGCGCTGGTCAGGCGGAGTGCGGGCGCCGAGCTGATCCCAGCCGGGCCCGACCCGGCCGGAGAAGTGCGGCACCATGCTCCCGCCGTGGTGGATCAGCAGCTTCAGCCCCGGGTAGCGCTCCAGCACGCCCGCGAACACCAGCCGGGCCATGAAGACCGACAGGTCCATCTCCCAGCCGAAGGTCCACCAGATCTCGAACTTCGAGCGCTGCTCGGCCGGGTAGTCGGACCACTCGGCGTTGCGGCAGGGATGGACCTGGATCAGCCGGCCGTGCTCGGCCGCCCGGGCCCAGAACGGGTCCAGCCGCGGGCTGTCCATGGCCGCGCCGTGCAGGTGGGTGTAGATCTGGCCGCCCAGCGCCCCCAGCTCGCCGATCGCGTAGTCCAGCTCGGCCACGGCGGCCTCGGGGTCGTCCATCGGGATGCTGGCCATGAAGCCGGCGAACCGGTCCGGGTGGGAGCGGACCAGCTCCGCCAGCGACTCGTTTCCGAGCCGTGCCATCTGCCTGGCCACTTCGGGCGGGCCGAGGTCGTCCACCGGGGGCGCGGCGATGTTGATCACCTGCCGGTAGTCGCTGCCGAACTCGTCCAGCTGGGCGAATCGCACATCCATGTCCGCCAGCGACGGGATGGCGCTGACCCGGTTCCGGATGTTCGCCGCCGCCGACGGCGTGTCCAGCTTGAACAGCTGATCGTAGTAGGGCCGCGGCAGCGTGTGGCAGAAAGCGTCGATCTTCATCATGCCGGGGAGTCCTCGTCTGTCCGGGGGCATGCGGTATCGGTCACCAGTACCGATCAAAGGCCACCGGCGCGCGCGGGGCAATGCGCTCGCCGGCATTGCCCTCCCCGGCAAGGCCCTCGCAGCGACGGGTCAGCCCGCCGCCGGCTGGCCGGTCCGGCCGCGGGTAGGAAGCCGGCGGAGGGATCCCACCGTGACATCGCGAAGTGCGCTGCTCAGCCGGCTGGCCGGGGCGATTGCCCGGGATGCCGCTCGTCACCCGCTGCCGTGGCGGGCCTGCCACGCCGTGCGTGACCTGCTGGGCGCGGACGGCGCGGCGGTCACGATCAGGCTCCCGGCCGGGGGGCAGCTGAGACTGTGCGCCACCGGTGACCGGTCGCAGCGGCTGGCTGATCTGCACGAGGAACTGGGGGAGGGGCCCGCCATCGATGCCTGCGCTGCCGGGCAGCCGCAGGTGACCGGGCTGGACCGGCTGGCCGCCGCCCGCTGGCCGCGGTTCATCCCGGCCGCCGCGCGGGTGATCGGCCGCCGCGGGACGCTCTGGTCGCTGCCGATGGACCCGGCCGGTCAGGTGATGGGCGCCATCAGCCTGCACCGGCTGGCGCCGGGGTCGCTGGCCGAGCCGCTGCCGGCGGCCCGGTTCGTGGTCAACGTGACGGCGGTGGCCCTGCTGCAGGACCCGGTCGTGGGCCGCGTGCTCGGTTCGGCCGGGTGAGGCCCGGCCGGGCGCCGTCAG
>JAIRTY010000065.1 GCA_031254715.1 Nocardiopsaceae bacterium
GGCTGGCAGGCGTTCGTGGCCGGGATCCCGCTCGGCCGGCCGCAGGCCGCCGAGGACATCGGGCACGCCTGCGCCTACCTCGCCTCCGACCTGGCTGCGAACATCACCGGAGAAGCGCTTAACGTGAGCGGCGGCCAGCAGATGCACTGAGGCGGGTTGCCTGCCGTCGGCACGGCACCAGTACATGAGTGCCCGGCGTCCGGCTCTTCGCAGTTGGCGACATTCACTGTCCCGGGTTGGAGCGGGGCTCCACTCTGGCGAGAAAGTCTTCGACCACCTGGATATAGCGCTCGCGCTCTTCGACGAATGCCATGTGTGAGCTGTTCTCGAAGATCACGAGTTCCGCGTCGCGGATGCCTTCCGCGAGCGCGGCGAGGTGCTGCGGTCGTGCTTCATCGTGCCTGCCGCCTGTGACGAGGGTCGGCACTTGAATCTCCGCAAGCCGGCCGGTGATGTCCCAGCCACGGAGGCGTCCGGTGACTGGGCCGAACTCGCTGGGGCCCCACATTGTCAGGTAGACGTCACTGCCGAGTCCGGCGAATGTTCGTTCCACGCACGCAGGCCAGGGGTCTTGCCTGCACAGGTGCCGGCGGTAGAACTGCGTGATGGCCCACTGGTACTCGGGGCAGGAGAAGTAGCCGCCTGCCTCGTGGCGGTCAAGCACCTCTCGTACGGGAGCATCAAGCTCGGCCCGGAGTTCTGCGCAGTCGGCGATCCAGCGCGGGACGCTGGGTGGTGAGCTGCTGAGGATCAGGCTTGCGAGCTGGGGCCTGTGATCGAGGGCGTACTGCAGCGCGAGCCAGCCGCCCCAGGAGTTGCCGAACAGGTGCGGGCGCTCGAGCCCGAGCGTGGCGCGCACCGTGGCCAGTTCTTCGACGAACCGGTCGATGGTCCAGAGCGAGTCATCTGCCGGCCGGTCGGACCGGCCGCATCCGAGCTGGTCGTAGAAGATCACCGGCCTGGTCACGGCAAGGTCTGCCATGGGTTCGAGGTAGTCGTGTGGCATGCCGGGGCCGCCATGCAAGCACAGCAGCGGAGTGCCGGGCCGGTCTGCCCCGGTGATCCGGTACCAGATCCGCCCGCCCGGTACCTCGACGTGCCCTTCGGTGATCGCTGGATTACCCATGGCCGCTGCCTACACTTCGGCCGAGAGCGAGATCGAGTTCAGGCGCCGGCGCCTGGCCCACCATAGTGCCCAGCCGATTCCTATCACGGCCCAGGCCAGCGAGAACCAGACAATGCTGCTTCCGGTCTTAAACGGCAAGGAGATCTCGCTGACGAAAAAGGCTTTGTACAGGACGTAGCCATCGATCACGATCCCGGCCACGGGCGTGACCCCGTTCAGGAACCAGTTGAAGCTCTCCCTGCGGAATCGCGCGTGATACACGATGTTGGCCAGGTTCACGAAAATGTAGAGCAGGAGAACGAAGAAAACGAAAATCTCACCGAGGTAAGCGTAGGCACTCTCCGGGCCGCCCTGCCACACGCTTATGGCGATGAGGAACACGAGCGCCACTAACAAGGTGGCCGCCTCGGCCCGCCAGGGAGTGCGGAATCTGGGATGAAGGCCAGCGAAGTAGCTCGACAGGAAGCCTTCCCTGGATACCGCATATGTGATCCTGCCCGCCGCATACAGTGATGCGCCGAAGCTCGCGAGCGCCGCGGTGAACCCGGTGATGGGGACCAGCACCGCCCAGCCTCCTATGTAGGAGCGTGAGATCGGCAGGACCGGTGTGATCTGCCCGGCATTGACGTAGCCGGCAACGGTGCGCACCGGCACCGAGATGGCGAATCCGTAGGAAACGAGAGCCCAGAACAGTCCTGCGGTCACCGTGACGAGAATTGTCGCCAGCGGGATGAGCCGGCGCGGCGTATGAGCCTCCTCGGCCACGGGCGCCACGCTGTCGACCCCGGCGATCGACAGGAACGCGAATATCGCGGCCAGGCTCAGGCCGGAGAACCCGGCCGTCGCGGCGCCCGGGTTAAACGGTGAAGCGCTGAAATGCCCCAGGTGCCCGCCCTGGACGACGATCACGATGGCCACCGCCGCCACGAATGCCGCCTCGAGGATCATGAGAATCCCGATCACCGTGGAGGAAAGCTTGATGTTGTTGTGGTTCAGGTAGCCGATGATGAGGATCGCGGCGATCCCCCCGGCGATGCCGGTCCAAGTGGTGGCCGTCAGGTGGAAGTAGGCCAGCAGAGCGTTGAAGAACGTCCCGAAAGCCACTGGATACAGGGCCGACACGACAACGTAGGTTGTGATCATGACCCAGCCCAGCCAGAGCCCGGCTGCCGGGTAGGTCGACTCCCACAGCCACGTGTAGCCGCTGCCGGCCGAGGGCCTGCGGTTGTTGAGCAGCGCGAAACTGACGGCGGTAGGCAGCACGGCAACGGTAATGAGAATGAAGAGGAAAGGCATCACAGGACCGCCCGAGTCGGTCTCCATAAAGCCCATGTTCAGGTAGACGACCGGGGCCAGCGAGAAGTAAGCCAGCCCTATGAAGGCCAGCCGCGGGAGATTCAGGCTGTTCCGCTGGAGGCCCTCGCGGGCAGGCCGGGTGGCGGGCGCTTGCGGGGCGGCCTGCGGGTCATCCACGGTGATTCCTCTCTACGTCGGCCACGACGGAGGAGTCTCAGTCTGGCCCGCGTGCTACGTGCGCGCCAGGGCCCCGGACCCGAAGACGCGCCTGCCGGTTTGATCATGAACCGCGCGGGGGCCTGCTGCGAATGACGGGAATGACTGGCCGCCGCGGAATCGGGATGATGATCGCGGCGTGCCGCCGGGGAGGTGCGACATCGATGCAAGCTCGTGTGAGCAGGGCTTGTCCGCGGCCGGCAGTCGGCGTGATCCTGGCCGGCTTCGCGCTGGCCGGCTGTGCCAGCGCCGGGGCGCCCACGGTGACCGGCGACCCTGGCGGCGGGCAGGTTTCGTTCACGGTGACCTTCGCCCGCCCGGGTAACTATGCTTTCCACTGCCAGTACCACGCCAGCGCGGGCATGGCTGGCACCTTCGTGGTCTCGTGACGTGCAGGGCAGGAGGACCGGGACTGAGTCCGCTCATGGTTCGCATTCGCCGCCCCGATCGGCCGCGGATCCCGTGAGCGGACCCGTCCCGGCCGATCGCCGGGACGACCTGGACGACGCCGCCCTGGTGGAGCTCGTCGGCAAATCCGATCACGATGCGCTGGCGGTGCTTTACCGGCGTCACGGGAGCATCTGCTACCGGCTGGCACGGCGGATCCTCGTCAACGACTCGCTGGCTGAGGACGCGGTGCAGGAGGCTTTCACCGGATTGTGGCGCGATCCAGCGGCCTACGCCCCGGGCCAGGGGGGCGTGCGGGGCTGGCTGCTCGGAATGACTCACCACAAGGCGGTGGATTTCGTCCGGCGGGAAACCGCCCAGCAACGGCGGCAGCAGGCCCACGCCGCGCAGCGGGCACTCGACCTCCCTGCCGATGACCCGGCTGCCGCCGCGTGGCAGGGGATACTCGCGAAGAAGGTCCGAGCCGCGCTGGCCGAGCTGCCGGGTGAGCAACGGCAGGCACTCGCGCTGGCTTACTTCGGCGGGTACACGCAACGTGAGATCGCACAGCTCACCAACGTTCCGCTGGGTACGGTGAAGACCCGCACGTTCGCAGCCATGCGACGGCTGCAGCAGCGCCTCGCCGAGCTTGGCTATCCGGCCGGGGAGGGGTTGTGATGACCGGCCCAGGATCTGATCATCAGCCATACGACGAGCTCGCTGCCGCGCATGCCCTGCACGCCCTGGAGCCCGCGGACGAGGAGCGATTCCTGCGTCACGCCGCCGATTGCCCGCGCTGCCTGCGATCGATGACCGGTTTCCGGGACGTGGCGGCCGCGCTGGCAGAGACCGCGCCGCCGGCGGAGCCGAGTCAGCGGCTGGGCGAGCGGATCCGCGCCGCCGCGCTCGCGGGCCCGGGCCAGCAGAAGGCGCCTGGTGCTCGGAGCGTGGCGGGCAAGCCTGCCGCCGGGAGAGAAAGCGCCGCCGCCCCGGCGGGCCCATCTCGCCGCCGGGTTACCGCGCTCCGCCGCCATCCCGGCCACCGCGATCACCGCGCCCGGCGGCGGCGCCGGACCGCTCTCGCCGCCGTGGCCGCGGTGCTCATCGCCGCCGGGGGCACCTGGGCCGGGCTGGCGGCCACTGGCGGCGCTCCCCGCCCTCCGTCGGCGGCCTGCGTACACGCCGGCTCCTGCGCGCAGGTCGTGCTGACCAGCTCGGCAACTCACCGGACGGTGGCGAAGGTCATCGTCTCCGGCGGAGTGGCGTGGCTGGAGCCCGCCGCAGTGGCGGCCAACCCCTCCGACGAGATCTACGTGCTGTGGCAGATCACCGGCGCGCACACGCCGCTGGCGGTCGGGTCGTTCGACATCCGGCCGGGGGCGCGGCACGTCATCAGGCTCGGCGCGCTGGCCGCCCCGTACGGCCGGACCTGGGCGTTCGCGGTCAGCCTGGAACGCGGCCGGACGATCCCGGTCAGCCCTTCGCACCCCATCGCGCTGGGACAGGTTGCCTGAACCGCGACGCAGGCGGCTGAACCGGATCGGCCGCTGCCGCGAACGCTCTCTCGACACGGGATTTCACCTAACCGAGAGAGAGGCAGCGATGCGCCGATCCGTTCTCGTCCGCGCCGGGCTTGGGGCCACCGCGCTCACGCTGGCCCTGACCGCCTGCGCCAGCAACGGCGGCACTACCAGTGCCGCCCCCGCTCAGTCCCCGTCGGGTTCGCCGCCGGCCAGCGCGGCGGCGAGCGGGTCGACCAGCACCGCAGCCGCGCAGCTGTACGCGAGCCTCGACCAACTGCTCGTCGAGCACGTCGACCTGACCGCCAACGTGGTGCAGACGGCGATCACCAAGAGCCCGTCCTCGGCCAGCACGAAGGCGGCGGAGGCAGCCCTGGGGAAGAACACCGACAGCCTGGGGGCCGCGATCGGCAGCGTGTACGGGTCGGCCGCGCAGCAGCAGTTCCTGAAGCAGTGGCGGGCCCACATCGGGTTCTTCGTCAACTACACCCTGGGGAAGGCCAC
>JAIRTY010000095.1 GCA_031254715.1 Nocardiopsaceae bacterium
GATCACGCCCAGTAGCCGCTCGGCCAGGAACTGGCGCAGCAGCCCGGCGGCGTGCTCGCTGGTCACCGCCGCGGTCTCCACCGGCCCGTACACGTGCGGGAACAGCGTGCCCGCCGGGACTCCCGGCGGCGGCCCGGGGTCGGCAGGCTCGTACCTGACCCCCGAAAGCCCGGACTCGTCGAGCCCGAGCGCGATCAGCGGCTCGCCGGTGCCCAGGAACAGTACGTTCGCCACGGCGAGCGCCGCCTGCTCGTCCGGGGATGCGTGCACGAACCGCTCGTTGCCCGCCGGGGCCGCCACGTACCGCTCCGGCTCCGCCAGCCGCCACCGCGGCAGCGGCAGCAGATACCAGATCATCCCCCCGTTCTACCCCGGTGCCGGCTCTACCGGGTGCCGGCTCTACCGGGTGCCGCCTCCATCCCCGGTGCCGGCCCCACCCCGGTGCCCGCTCTACCCGGTGCGGCTCCACTCCGGTGCCGGCTCCACTCCGGTGTCGGCTCGGACGTCGGTCTTCATGATCGTGATGGATCAGTCGGGCCGCCGGCCGACCAAGTCCCCACGATCATGAATGGGGAGCCGGGCGCGGCAGAGCGACTTGACATATTAAGTCCCCATATGGAGGACTTAGTAATAAGTCTTCATCCGAGGACTTTTGTGGAGGGTCACAATGCCGAGGACGGGCCGCCGCCCGGGCCGGCCGGACACCCGGAGCGAGATCGTGTCGGCAGCCGCCCGCCGTTTCGCCCGGGCCGGGTACGACGCGACCAGCGTGCGACAGGTCGCGGCCGACGCGGGGGTCGACCCCGCGCTGGTCCGCCGCTTCTTCGGCGGCAAGGAAGAACTGTTCGGCGCGGTGGCGGCGGCGGTCATCAGGCCCGAGGAGGCGCTGGCGGCCGTGACGGACGGGCCCGCCGGCGAGGCCGGTACCCGGCTGCTCAGGTACTACCTCGGCCTGCTCGGCGACGTCCGGCAGCCGGGCCCGCTGCTGGGGCTGGTCCGGTCGGCGGTGACCAGCGAGCACGCCGCCGGGCTGCTGCGCCAGTTCCTGGCCGAGCGGCTACTGGGCGTGATCGCCGCCAGGCTCCGCGCCGATCACGCAGAACTGCGTGCGGGACTGGTGGCCAGCCAGCTTGTGGGGCTTGCGGTCGCCAGGTACGCGGTCCGGCTCCCCCCGCTCACCGCCGCGAGCACCGAGGAACTCGCGGACTGGGCCGGCCCGGTCCTGCAGTACTACCTCACCGGAGACCACCTCACCCAGGAGAGGCCATGAGCACATGCGCGCGTTCCCATGTCGTCGTCACCGGCGCGTCCTCGGGGATCGGGCGGGCCACCGCGCTGCGGCTGACCGCGGCCGGGGCGCACGTGTACGCCGGGGTCCGCCGGCTTGCTGACGCCCCCGCGGCACCCTCCGGCCCCGGCCTGATCACTCCGCTGCTGCTCGACGTCACCGACCCCGGCCAGATCGGCGCCGCCGCCGCCACCGTGGCCGGCCACATCGGGGACGCCGGGCTGGACGGCCTGGTGAACAACGCCGGCATCGGCGTGTTCGGCCCGCTCGAGATCATCCCGATCGCCGAATTCCGCCGCCAGCTGGAGGTCAACGTGACCGGGCAACTGGCCGTGACCCAGGCGCTGCTCCCCCAGCTCCGCCTCGCGCGCGGGCGGATCGTGCTGATCGGCTCCATCGGCACCCGCTTCACGCCCCCGTTCACCGGCCCGGTCTCGGCGTCCAAGAGCACCATTGCCACGATGGCCGACGCGCTCCGGCAGGAACTGGCGCCATGGGGCATCCGGGTGATCCTGGTCGAGCCGGCCAGCGTCCACACCGAGGCGGTCGGCAAGCTGGCCCGGGACGCCGGCCAGCTGCTGCTGGAGGCCGGCCCGGGCGCACGTGAGCTGTACGAGGGTGCCTTCCGCCGGATGCTGCGCACCGGCCTGAGCCGTGAGGAGCACGGCAGCCCCCCGGATGACGTCGCCCAGGTGGTGGCGCATGCCCTGGCCGCGCGCTCGCCCCGGGCCCGCTACCTGGCGGGCAAGGACGCGCGGCCGATGGCGGCGCTCGGCGCGGTATTGCCGGTCCCGGTGGCTGACGCGCTCCGCCGGAAGATCACCCGCCAGCCCGCCCCCGGGTCGCTGGCGCGGTCCCGCTGACTCCGGTCCCGCTGACCCCCGGTCCCGCTGACCCCAGTCCCTTGACCCGGGCTGCCGCCGCCCCGCCGGGCCGCCCCGGGTTCGCTGGCCCAGTCTTGCTGACCCGGTCCCGCTGACCCAGCCTGCCGCCGTCCCGCGGCCTCGCTGACCCCGGCCCGGCTGACCGCGCGCGTGCCGCCGTCCCCCGGCTCGCTGACGCCGCCTGGCTGACCCGCCTCGCCGGGGCCCGGCCTGGCGCCGTCCCGCCGGCCGGGCGCCGCTGCCGGGGAACGTCGGTCCCACCCCCTACATTGGCCGCATGACCAGCAACCAGGACAAGGCACAGCGCTTCCTCGAACTTCACCACGGCCCGGAGCCGTTGCTGATCCCGAACCCCTGGGACGCGGGCTCGGCGAAGCTG
>JAIRTY010000097.1 GCA_031254715.1 Nocardiopsaceae bacterium
GACCGGGATGGACGGGCGGCCAGCCACCCCGGCTGTTCCAGACCCGGCTGTTCCCGCCCGGGCCTTTCCTGCCCCGGCTCTTTCCGCCCCGGGCTGGTCCGCGCGGGCGGCCGCGCCCCGGCGGGCACGGTGCCGGTTCCCGCCGGTGACAGCCGCATATCTGCCTGGCAACTGAACCCGCCGCCGCGGCCCCGAGCCGACATCGCGTCGCAGGACCACGTGCACGCTGCTGCCCCCGGGGCCGACGGAGCTCACCCCGGCCAGCCGGCTCCGGGCCGGCCAGGGTTCCGGCGCGCCGGGAACGCGCAGCCGCGCTTCCTCGCTCGCGATCAGCGGGTGCGGGCGGACGCACCCGGTGGCGGGCGGGATCACCCCGGCGGCGATCGACAGGACGGTCTTGATGAGCCCGGCGACCCCGGCGGCCGCCTTGGCATGGCCGATGTTGGCCTTGACCGAGCCGATCGCCACCAGCCCGGACGCGCCACCGCGGATCTCCGCCAGCGACGTCAGCTCGGCGAGGTCGCCGGAGCCGGTCCCGGTCCCGTCGCCCTCGATCAGCTGGACATCTTCCGGCGCGATGCCGGCCCGCTCGTAGGCACGCCGGAGCGCCAGCAGCAGGCTGCCAGATCCCGGGCGGCTGAGCGCCGGGCTGCCGGCCGACGACGTTCCCCAACCCATGATCTGGGCATAGCTGGCCAGCCCGGCCGCGCGGGCGTCAGCTGCCCGCATCAGCACCACCAGCCCGCAGCCTTCGCCAGGCCAGAACCCGGTCGGCCGCGCGTCGTAGACCCGCATGCCGGAGGTGGCGAGCACGCCCATCTGGGTCAGCCCGGACAGCTCGAACGGGTCCAGGCTGATGTCGACCCCGCCGGCCACGGCCGTGTCGAGTTCGCCCGCGGCGAGTGCCGAGCACGCTGACGCCACCGCCAGCAGGGAGGCCGAATGCGCCGCGTCTACGACGTGGCCGCCGCCGCGGAAGCCGAAGTGACCGCAGATCCGGTCGGCGATGGCGCTCGGCAGGCTCCCGGCCAGGGTGTGCTCGCTGATATCCGGGAACGGGGCCAGGAAGCCGGCCTCCGCCAGCCGCAGCACCGCGGCGCTGCTGGCGGCAGGCACCTGCCCGCCGGCCAGCGCCGACTCGATCACCCGGCGGACGTAAGGCCACCGCGGCCGCAGCCCGGTGGCCCGGGAAACCTCACCGGTGAGCGTGTTGCCGATGATGACGCCGGTGCGGTCCCGGCGCAGGCCCTGGCCGCCGGGGACGCCGCCGTCGGTCAGCGCCCGGGCGGCCGTCTCCAGCGCGAGCCAGTGGGCCGGGTCGGTGGCCTGATAGGCAGGCTGGGTGATGCCGAACGCCGCCCGGTCGAACCGCCACCCTTCGATCAGGCCGGCCCGGACCGGGGGCAGCAGGCCGGCACCGGCCGCCGCGTCCTGGGGGCCCGCTGCCGCCGGCGCCGGCGAGAAAGACCCGCGCGGAATTGCCCCTTCCGTTCGAAATGAATCGTCCCCGGCCGGGGCGGACGGCTCCGCACCGACTTGGCCCAGCCGTCCCGGCGGCACGCGGCGGAAGGCGCGCCGCCGGGACAGGACCAGGTCGAGGAATTCGGCGGGGTCGCTGGCGTCGGGGAAACGGCAGGCGAGCCCGACAATCGCGATCGGCTCGCCGTTCCGGGGGCCGGGGCCGTCAGGCATGGGCGGTGCGGATTTGCCTGGCCATCCGGACTGGCGTTTTCCTTTCCCCGCGGCCTGTGGGATCCGGCCCGACCGGAACGTTCATTTCTCCCCCGAAATAGCTGCTGGCTTCCTGCTGTGCTGGCTGCCGCGCAGGCGCCGCCAGCGTGCCCGCACGGCCGCGAGCAGCAGGTAGCGGGACTACGGCACGCTACAGGGAACTCGGGCCCGATGCCCGCCGCGACGGCCGCGTTCCCCCACGCCGCCCGCCCTCGCCGCAACCGGAGCAAGCTGATGACGTCCCCCGGGACGCGATAGCGGCTTGACGCTATTGGGGGCGGCTACCGCCGGTCAAGGCAGACGGCGGGACGCGGTGCAATGTCTGGTCGGGGACAGTTGGCCAGTGTTGGCGCCGGCAACCCCCGGCGCCCCGGAATGCCGTCCGGGGACGGTCCCGGCGTAACCGCCGGAATGCCCGGCAGGCAATTCGCACTTCGGCGAGGTAATTGCCATAAAGATGAGATTCGGTGCGCAAGGGGGAGG
The DNA here is from genome assembly GCA_031254715.1 of Nocardiopsaceae bacterium. Taxonomy (GTDB): domain Bacteria; phylum Actinomycetota; class Actinomycetes; order Streptosporangiales; family Streptosporangiaceae; genus JAIRTY01. Next base: position 2,215 of record JAIRTY010000097.1, read on the forward strand.
AAATCAGGAAGCCGGCGGCCGGCCTGCCTGCCGGGTGGCCTGGCAGCGGCCCGGCCGGCCCGCGCATGCTGGCGTCCAGGGCGGGCCGCTGCCGCGCGACTGCGCATGCGAGCGGTCCGCAATGTGCGCTACCCTTGCCACATGCGTTGCGCTCGGCTGCTCCTTGCATAGCCGCGCCGGCTGATTATCACCGGTGCGGCTGCCCCTCGTGAGCGGGGGGCTTTTCTATTGCCAGGGCCGAGCAGATCCGTGTGAGGGAACCATGACAGCCGAGAGTGCCGAGCGGGCACAGCAGCATTACGACCCGCGCGACGTGCAGGAGAAGTGGCAGCAGCGCTGGGCCGGGATGGATCTTTTCCGCGCCAGCGACGACCCGGCCGACCAGCGGCCGCGGACCTACCTGCTGGACATGTTCCCGTACCCGTCGGGCGACCTGCACATGGGGCACGCGGAGGCGTATGCGATCGCGGACGCCATCGCGCGCTACTACTTCCACCGCGGCGACAATGTGCTGCACCCGATCGGCTGGGATGCTTTCGGGCTGCCTGCGGAAAACGCGGCGATCAGGAACAACACCCATCCCGCCGACTGGACGTACGCGAACATCGAGACCCAGGCGGCCTCGTTCCGGCGGTACGCGGTCTCGTTCGACTGGTCGCGGCGGCTGCAGACCTGTGACCCCGAGTACTACCGCTGGAACCAGTGGCTGTTCCTGCGGTTCTACGAGCGGGGCCTGGCCTACCGGAAGGACGGCTACGTCAACTGGTGCCCGGTCGACCAGACCGTGCTGGCCAACGAGCAGGTCATCGCCGGGCGGTGCGAGCGGTGCGGGTCCGAGGTCGTCCGCCGGATGCTGACCCAGTGGTACTTCAAGATCACCGAGTACGCCGACCGGCTGCTGGCTGACATGGAACCGCTGGCGGACAAGTGGCCCGACCCGGTGCTGCTGATGCAGCGGAACTGGATCGGGCGGTCGCAGGGCGCTGAGATCCGGTTCCCGGTGGAGGGCCTGCAGGAGCCGGTCACGGTGTTCACCACCCGGCCGGACACGCTGTTCGGGGCGACGTTCTTCGTGGTCGCGGCCGATTCGCCGCTGGCGGCCGAGATCTGCGCACCGGAGCGGCAGGCGGCGCTGGAGGAGTACCTGACCGGGGTCCGCAAGCTGACCGACATCGAACGGCAGGCGGCTGACCGGCCGAAGACGGGTGTCTTCCTGGGCCGGCACGCCATCAACCCCGGCACCGGCGAGCCCATCCCGGTCTGGGCCTCCGACTACGTGCTGCCCGACTACGGCACCGGCGCGATCATGGCCGTGCCCGCGCACGACCAGCGGGACCTGGATTTCGCCCGCGCCCATGACCTGCCGGTCCGGGTGGTGGTGGAGACGGGGGAGCCGGACCCGGCGGAGACCGGGGTGGCCACCCCCGGCGATGGCGAGCTGATCAACTCCGGACCGCTGGACGGGCTAGGCAAGGCCGAGGCGATCGCGCGGATCACCGGGATCCTGGCGGCGGACGGGAACGGCCGGGCCGCGGTCAGCTACCGGCTGCGTGACTGGCTGGTCTCCCGGCAGCGGTTCTGGGGGACGCCGATCCCGATCGTGTACTGCGACGCATGCGGCGAAATGCCCGTCCCCGAGGAGCAGCTGCCGGTGGTGCTGCCCGACCTGCGCGGCCAGGATCTGGCGCCCCGCGGCGTCTCGCCGCTGGCGGCCGCCACCGACTGGGTGAACACCGAATGCCCCAAGTGCGGCGGCCATGCGCTGCGGGACACCGACACCATGGACACGTTCGTCGACTCGTCCTGGTACTTCCTGCGGTACTGCTCGCCGCATTACACCGGCGGGCCGTTCGACGAGGCGGCCGTGCGCCGCTGGGCCCCGGTGGACCTGTACGTGGGCGGCGTGGAGCACGCGATCCTGCACCTGCTGTACAGCCGGTTCTTCGTCAAGGTGCTGCACGACATGGGGACGCTGGACTTCACCGAGCCGTTCACCCGGCTGCTGAACCAGGGCCAGGTGGTCAACCAGGGCCGGGCCATGTCGAAGTCGCTGGGCAACGGCGTGGACCTGGGGGAGCAGCTGGCGGTCTACGGGGTCGACGCGATCCGGCTGACGATGATCTTCGCGAGCCCGCCGGAGGACGACGTCGACTGGGCCGATGTGAATCCCGATGCGCAGGTCAAGTTCCTGGGCCGGGTGTGGCGGGTGTCCGCTGACGTCGGCAGCGCGGCCGCGGCCGGTGCCGCCGAGGCCGGTGCGCCGGACGGGGGCGCGGCGGGGGCCGGGAGCGCCGCCGTGGCCGGCGGCGAGGGCGCGGGGCACGGTGACGTGGCCCTGCGGAGGGTCACGCACAGGACCATCGAGGAGGTCACGAGGCTGGTCGAGGTCGCCCGGCTGAACGTCGCGGTGGCCCGGATGATGGAGCTGGTCAGCGCCACCCGAAAGGCGATCGACAGCGGGCCAGGGCCTGCCGACCCGGCGGTCCGGGAGGCGGCCGAGACACTGGTCGTGCTGCTGTCGCTGTTCGCCCCCTACACCGCCGAGGAATGCTGGGAGCTGCTGGGGCACGAGCCGTCGGTGGCGCAGGCGGTGTGGCCGGTGGCGGATCCGGAGCTGCTGGTGCAGGAGCGGGTGACCTGCGTGGTGCAGGTCGCAGGCAAGGTGCGGGACCGGCTGGAGGTGCCGCCCGGCATCAGCGAGGCCGAGCTGCGGGAACTGGCCCTGGCCGCGCCCGGCGCCGTCCGCGCGCTGGCAGGGCGGGAGCCGCAGCGGGTGATCGTCCGCCCGCCCCGGCTGGTGAACATCGTCCCCGCCTGACCGGCCTGACCCTGGCCGGTCATGACCCTGACCGGCCTGCCCTGGCTCCGGGCTGTGTCCCGGAGCCAGGGAGCACGCTCAGACCCGGCGCAGGACGGTGACCACCCGTCCCAGGACGACGGCCTCGTCACCGGGGATGGGAGCGTAGGCCGGGTTGTGCGGCATCAGCCACACGTGGTCGCCGGACCGCTTGAAGCTCTTCACCGTGGCCTCGCCCTCGATCATGGCCGCCACGATGTCGCCGTTCTCGGCGACCGGCTGCTGGCGCACAACGACCCAGTCCCCATCCGCGATCGCCGCGTCGATCATGGAGTCACCGACGACCCGCAGCAGGAACAGCGTTCCCTCTCCCACCAGCTGCTTCGGCAGCGGGAACACGTCTTCGATGGCCTCCTCAGCGACGATCGGGCCACCGGCTGCGATCTGGCCGATGAGCGGCACGAAGGCGGCTTCCTGGGAGACGATGTCCAGCGGCGACTCCTCGGTCGCGGTCTCGGACGGCCGTACCGCCGGGTGCCCGGGCAGCCGGACCTCCACCGTGCGCGGGCGGCCGGCGTCGCGGCGCAGGTAACCCTTGTTCTGCAGGGTCGAGAGCTGGTAGGAGACGCTCGAGGTGCTGGTCAGGCCGACTGCCTCGCCGATCTCCCGCATCGAGGGCGGATAGCCACGGCGCTGCACCGACTCGCGGATCACCTGGAGCACCTTGCGCTGCCGCCAGGTGAGCACGTGGTCGGGGTCTGGCCGGTCGGGCAGCTCGGTCACCACCGCCGGGACCGTTCCCTTCGGCTTGCGGCCCGGCCTTCCCTTGGGCTTCACGGCTGGATAGTCGCCACCGGACATCCCGTTTCCTGGCGGGGACTCGTCCGCGCGCGACCCGCCGTCGTCCGCGCTGTTGCGCATTCCGCTGACCTCCGGTTCCTGGCTGACTGACCGTACTGAGTGGATCCAGATCCGACGCTAGCGCTTCCGGATCGTTATCTCAAACACCTGTTCGAGCTACGGCGAAAGTGTCGTAGGCCCATGGTACAAGTGTGTCGCACGGATATTCGATAGCACTGCCGGTCTGGGAACGGGTGTGCGATAGAACGAGTGTACGATACACTGAGCATTGATCGAACGGGAATTCGATCTGGAGGCCACGATGAGCGTGATGAGCACTGGCCGGCCGGTGCCGCAGGACAGGCTCCAGGTGGCTGTACCACGAGCCCGCAGGCCGCTTGCGGAGCCGCCTGGGGGCGCTGGCCGCGGCCGGGGGACCTCCGGTCGCGCGCGCTCGCGGGACGCTGGCCGCACGGGCTCCCGGCCTGGCAGCCCGTCCCCGCGTCAGGGCAGCAGAACCAGGAACGGGACAGCGGTCAGCGGCCGTCCCGCCGCGGCGGGACGGCCGGCTGGCGGGCCACGCGAAGGCCGGTCGCACCAGAGCGGGCCGCGGGCCGGCGCGCCGGCCGTCGGCGTGTCACAGGATGGCCGGTCGCATGCCGGCGTGCCGCATGCCGGCATGCCGCGGGGTGGCGCGCTGCAAGGTGGCGCGCTGCGGGGTGGCGCGCTGCGGGGTGGCGCGCTGAAGGGAGGCGTGCCGAAGGGAGGCGTGCCGCGGGCCGGCGCGCCGCGCGAAGGCCGGTCGCATCGCAGCGGTCCGCTGGCGGACGGGCCGGCGGCCGACGTGTCGCGGGCCGGGGAGATGTCGGGCGCGGCGGCACGGGCAGCAGAGCGGTGGGGGCTGCAGCCAGCCAGGCGCGCGGGCGGGTCACAGCGGTGGGCGCCGGCGGCGCGGCGGGTGCAGGCGCCGGGTT
>JAIRTY010000106.1 GCA_031254715.1 Nocardiopsaceae bacterium
AGGACTGGCTGTCGGTGGCGGTGCTGCCGGCGTCGGCCCTGTCCGGCATCACCGGGTCCGGCAGCGCCGCCGCGGCGGCCGGCCAGGCCGCGCGGTCCGCCTCCGGTGGTCCCGGCGGCGGCGGCGTCTCGAACGCGGCCATCATGTCGGCGCTGTTCAAGTCGGCCAAGCAGGTGCACGGCACGTGGGGCAGCGGCAAGCTGCTGACCACCAGCCTGGTGTCGATCCTCATCACCAGCGACGGCCACGTGCTGGCGGGGGCGGTCGCGCCGTCGGTCCTCTACGCCGCCGCAGCGAAGGTGAAGTGAGCACGGACACCGAAGTCGCCACGGGGGACCCGGCCGCAACGGCCGGCGCCCCCGGCGCGGCCGTCACGACGAGCGGGCTCAGCAAGCGGTACCGGGGCGGCCAGCTCGCCGTGGACGGCATCGACATGGTGGTGCCGGCCGGCAGCGTGTACGGGTTCCTCGGCCCGAACGGGTCCGGCAAGACCACCACCATCCGGATGCTGGTGGGCCTGATCCACCCCACCAGCGGCAGCCTTGAGCTGCTGGGGACCGCCATGCCGGGCGGTGCGGTCCGGGTACTGCCCCGGGTCGGGTCGCTGATCGAGGGGCCGGCGTTCTATCCGCAGCTGTCGGGCCAGGCCAACCTGGCCCGCGTCGACGCCGCCGACCGGACCGCCGACCCGGCGACCGCCCGCGCCCGGATCGGCAGCGCGCTGGAGCGGGTCGGCCTGCTGCACGCGGCGGGCAAGCGCTACCGGGCGTACTCGCTCGGGATGAAGCAGCGGCTGGCGATCGCCGCCAGCCTGCTGCGGCCCCGCGAGCTGGTCATCCTGGACGAGCCGACCAACGGCCTCGACCCGCAGGGCACCCGCGAGGTGCGGGGCCTGATCCGGTCGATCGCCGCGGGCGGGGTCACCGTGCTCGTGTCCTCCCATCTGCTCGCCGAGGTCGAGCAGATCTGCACGGACGTGGGCGTCATGCGGACCGGGCAGCTGGTCTTCCAGGGCACGCTGGAGGCGCTGCGGGCGCGGGGGGCGCGCCGGATCCGGATCCGCACGGCCCTGGCCGGCAAGGCCGCCGAGGTCCTCGGCACGCTGGGGCTGGCCGATGTCAAGGAGGCCGCCGGCGAGGTCAGCGCCCAGCTGGGGGAGCGCGCGCCGGAAGAGGTCTGCCGCGAGCTGGTGCTGGCGGACATCCCGGTGGCCGGCCTGGACACGCCCCGGCCCAGCCTGGAAGACCTGTTCGTGGAGCTGACCGGGGAGGGGTTCGATGTCGGCGGCTGACGCGGCGGTCGCTGCCAGGGCCCGGGCCGGGCGGCGGCCCAGCGCGGTCGCCGCGTGGTTCCGGCTGCTGCGCTCCGAGCTGGGCCTGGTCTTCCGGCGGCGGCGGAACCAGGCACTGCTCGCGGTGCTGGTGGTGCTGCCGGTCACGCTCGGCATCGTGCTGCGGCTGTCATCGCCGCGCGGCGGCGACGGCGGCCCGAACTCGTCGCTGCTCGACCAGCTCGCTGGCAACGGGATCTTCCTGGCGTTCCTGGCCCTGACGATCCTGCTCACGCTGGTGCTGCCGCTGGTAGTAGCGGTGGTGGCGGGGGATTCGGTGGCCGGGGAGGCCGGCTCGGGGACCATCAGGTACCTGCTCGCCGTCCCGGCCGGGCGGACCCGGCTGCTGTCGGTCAAGTACACGGCGGTGGTGGTGTTCGGCCTGGCCGCCTGCATCGTCGTGGTCGGGGCAGCGCTGGCCGCCGGGGCGGCCCTGTTCCCCGTCGGCCCGGTCACGCTGCTGTCTGGCACCACGGTGCCGCTGTCCGAGGGCCTGCTGCGGGTGCTGTTCATCACCCTGTACGTCGCGGCCGGGATGGCCGCGCTGGGCGCGATCGGGGTGGCGGTCTCCACCCTCACCGAGCACTCCATCGGGGCGATCGCGACGGTGCTGGTGATCGCGGTGGCCAGCGAGGTCGCTGACAACGTGCCGCAGATCTCAGCCGCCCACCCGTACCTGCCGACCCATTGGTGGCTGTCGTTCGACGCCCTGCTGCGCTCCCCGATCGACACCACGACCCTGCTGCACGGGCTGCTCTCGTTCGGCGTCTACGCGGTGATCTTCCTGTCCCTCGCCTGGGCCCGGCTCACCACCGCCGACATCACCAGCTAACAGGTGTGGGGGAATTCTACCCTAGTTGGTACCATGGTGGCACGGCGCTGAACATCAAGGATCCGGAAACCGAGCGGCTGGCAGCGGAGGCCGCAGCCCTCACCGGCGAGAACAAGACCAGTGCGGTGCGGAGGGCGTTGCGGGAGCTGATCCAGCGGCAGCAGGCAGATGAGGAAGCTGACCGCCGGGAAGCCCGGCTGCAGCGGTTCCTGGCGGACGAGATCTGGCCGCTGCTGCCGGCCGATCAGCTCGGTAAGCCGATGTCCAAGCGCGAGCAAGAGGAACTCCTCGGATTCGGCCCCGCCGGCGCATGATCATCGACTCATCGGCGATCATCGCCGTGATCGGCCGCGAGCCCGGTCATGACCGCATCGTGCACCGCCTTGCCGGATCCCCCGCGACTCGGATAGGCGCACCCACCCGGCTGGAAGCCGGCATAGTCCTGGCGGCACGGTTCGGCCCGCGCGGCAAGACCGCCCTGGCGCGGTTCCTCCAGGAGAACCTCGTCGGCACCATCCCGTTCAGCGAACAGCACGCCGATGTCGCGCTCGATGCCTTCACCCGCTTCGGCAAGGGGCGTCATCCGGCATCGCTGAACTTCGGCGACTGCTGCGCGTACGCCACCGCATCAGTCGCGCGCGAGCCGCTGCTGTGCGTAGGAGACGACTTCCCGCAGACCGATCTGGCCCTGGTCCCGCTCTGACCTGTTACGTCTTGAGGCCGGGGAAGTCCTCTTCCCAGAACTCGGTGGCACCGCGCCGGCCGGCGCCGGCAGAGTCCCCCGGCCCGGAACCGAAACGCTGCGTCTCCTGCTGCCTCAACTCCACCCGGCGGATCTTGCCGGAGATCGTCTTGGGAAGCTCGGCGAACTCCAGCCGCCGGACCCGCTTGTACGGGGCGAGCCGGCCCCGCGCGTAGGCCAGGATCGACTGCGCCGTCTCGGCGGACGGCTCGGCGCCCGCCGTCAGCGTCAGGTATGCCTTCGGCACCGCCAGCCGGAGCGGGTCGGGGGAGGGCACCACCGCCGCCTCCGCAACCGCCTCGTGCTCGATCAGCACGCTTTCCAGCTCGAACGGGGAGATCCGGTAGTCGGAGGCCTTGAACACGTCGTCGGTTCGCCCCACATAGGTGAGATAGCCGTCCGCGTCCCTGGTCGCCACGTCACCGGTGTGATAGCAGCCGCCGCGCATGGCCTCGGCGTCCCGTTCCTGGTCACCCTGGTAGCCGGTCATCAGGCCGAGCGGCCGCCGGGCCAGGTCGATGCAGATCTCGCCCTCGGCCTCGCCGCCGTCCCCGGCCGTGACCCGGCCGGTCACCGGGTCGGCCAGCACCACCGGATAGCCGGGCAGCGGCCGCCCCATGGAGCCGGGCCGGACCTGCTGGCCGGGGCAGTTGCCGACCTGCGCGGTGGTCTCGGTCTGGCCGTAGCCGTCCCGCACCGTGATCCCCCAGCCGCGGCGGACCTGCTCGATCACCTCCGGGTTGAGCGGCTCGCCAGCGGCGACGCACTCGCGCAGGCTGGAGGTGTCGGCGGCGGCGAGGTCGCCCTGGATCAGCATCCGCCACACCGTCGGCGGCGCGCAGAAGGCGCTCACCCGGTGCTGGCCAATCGCGCCGAGCAGCAGCTCCGCTGAGAACCGCTCGTACCCGAGGATCAGCGCGGTCGCCCCGGCGTTCAACGGCGCGTACACGTTGCTCCAGGCGTGCTTGGCCCAGCCGGGCGAGGAGATGTTCAGGTGCACATCGCCCGGCTGCAGCCCGATCCAGTACATGGTCGACAGGTGGCCGACCGGGTACGACACGTGGGTGTGCTCGACCAGCTTGGGCTGGGCGGTGGTGCCCGACGTGAAGTACAGCAGCAGCGGGTCGCTGGCGCGGGTCGGGCCGTCGGGAGTGAACCCGGCGGGGGCGGCCGCTGAGTCGCGGTAGGACACCCAGCCGGCCGGGACCGGTTCCGGGGCACCGTGGCTGCCGCCGGGGCTCACCGCGATCCGGGTCCAGTCGCCGGCCAGCCCCTCGAACTTGGCGGCCTGCCCGGTCTCGGTCACCACGTGCCGGACCTCGCCGCGGGTGATCCGGTCGGCCAGGTCCTCGGGGCCCAGCAGGGTGGAGGCGGGGATGATGACCACGCCCAGCTTCATCGCGGCCAGGATCACCTCCCACAGCGGCGCGATGTTCCCCAGCATGAGCAGCAGCCGGTCGCCGCGCCGCGCCCCCAGCCCGCGCAGCCAGCTGGCCACCTGGCTTGACCGGCCGGCGAGCTCGCGGTAGCTGAGCCGGGCCGCCGCGTCGCCGTCGGCGACCACGTGGAGGGCGGTCCGGTCCGGATGCTCGGCCGCGATCACGTCGAACCAGTCAAGCGCCCAGTTGAACTCGTCCAGCTGCGGCCAGCTGAACTCCGCGACCGCGGTGGCAAGGTCCTCGCGCCGCCGCAGCAGCACGTCCCTGGCTTCCCGGAAGGCAGTCGTGGCAGGCCGTTCGTTCGTCATGCCGTCATCCTGGCAGCTCCGGAGCCGTCAGGGGAGAGGCGGCGCGGCTGCCCGCGCGGGCCGGTGGCCGCCCGCGCGGGCAGCCACCCGCGCGGGCACTCGCCGTCACCGGGGCACGTACCGCAGGTGGTCAGCGCCCTCGCCGTGGACGACCTCGGTGCAGCGCAGGTTCACCTGGGCGGCACCGAACAGCCGCTCGCCCCGGCCCAGCAGCACCGGTGCCACGTGCAGCAGGATCTCGTCGACCAGGCCGGCGGCCAGCGCCTGCTGGGCGATGCTGACACCGCCGGCCAGCAGCACGTCCTTGCCGTCGGCCACCGCCCGGGCCTGCTCGACGGCGGACTCGATGCCTTCGGTCACGAATGTGTAGCTGGTGCCTCCGGCCTTGTCGATCCGGTCGCCGCCGCGGTGGGTGGCGACGAACACAGGCGCGTGGAACGGCGGATTCTCGCCCCAGTTCGGGTAGCCGAAGTCGAACATCCGGCGGCCGATGATCTGAGGGCCGGTCCGGTCGAACTGCTCCGCCCACACCCGTGAGTCCACCGAGTCCTCGCCGCCCTCCTGTCCCTGCTGCTCGCGCCAGCTCCGCATCGGGAACACCCAGCCGAGGACCGCCTCGTGGACCGCCATGGCGTCCGCGTCCAGCGCGCTGAAATCGCTGTGATCGACCTGCGGGCCTGCGATGCCGTCCAGTGACACCGACATGCTCAGGAAAATCTTGGTCATCTCCGGCTCCTTCCGGGGGGGCGCCTCCTGCGCCCGCTCGGCCCTGGGTCGGAGCGGGGCCGCCGGTCTCTACATCCCTCCCGGAGTTTTTTCCCCGGCCGCCAGCCGGCTCGCCAGGCCGGTCAGGTACCGCCGCTCAGGGAGGCTGGTGGTGCGGCGCGCGGCTTCCCGGTAGGCGGCCACCGCGCCGGCCACATCGCCGCTCATCTCCAGCAGATGCGCCCGGGTCGAGTGCAGCCGGTGATGACCCGCCAGCCGCCGGTCGGACTCCAGCGCGCGCAACAGGTCCAGGCCCGCCGCCGGGCCGTCCACCATGGCGACCGCGACCGCCCGGTTGAGGCTGACCATCGGGCCGGGCGCCAGCTGTTCCAGCAGCTGGTAGAGCCCGAGGATTTCCGGCCAGTCGGTGGCCGCCAGCGACTCCGCCTCGTCGTGCACGGCGGCGATCGCGGCCTGCACCTGGTAGGGGCCGACCTGGCCGGCCGGGAGCACCGCGCTGATCAGGGCCACTCCCTCGGCGATCTGGTCGCGGTCCCAGCGGCTCCGGTCCTGCTCGCTGAGCGGGATCAGGCTCCCGTCCGGGCCGGCCCTGGCGCTGCGCCGCGCGTCGCTGAGGAGCATGAGCGCCAGCAGGCCGGTGACCTCCGGGTCCTGCGGCAGCAGCCGGTGCAGCCAGCGGGTCAGCCGGATCGCCTCGCCGGACAGCTCCGGCTTGGTGAGGCCGGGCCCGGCGGTGGCCGTGTACCCCTCGTTGAAGATCAGGTAGAGCACGTGCAGGACGATGCCGAGCCGCGCCGGGCGCTCGGCCGGCCCTGGCAGCTCGAACCGGGCACCGCTCGCCCGGATGGCCTGCTTGGCCCGGCTGATCCGCTGCGCCATGGTGGTCTCTGGCACCAGGAAGGCGGCGCCGATCTCGGCGGTGGTCAGGCCCCCGACCGCGCGCAGCGTCAGCGCGATCTGGCTCGGGCCTGACAGCGCCGGGTGACAGCACAGGAACAGCAGGCTCAGGCTGTCATCGCGGTCCGGGCCGGGCTCCGGCGGCGCCAGCGGAGCGGCGGCGGCCGCCAGGTCCTGCTCCCGGCGCCGGCGGGCGTGCTCGCTGCGGACGTCGTCGATCAGGCGCCGGGAGGCGACGGTGAGCAGCCATCCCTTCGGGCTCTCCGGTATCCCGCGGGCTGGCCAGGCGGCCACCGCTGCCAGCATGGCTTCCTGCACCGCGTCGTCGCAGGCACCGAACTCGCCGTAGCGGCGCACCATCGCGGCGAGCACCTCGGGCGCAAGCTCGCGCAGCAGTGCCCCGATATCCGGCGCTGGCGGCGCCCCGGTCACTGGTCAGCGGCGGACTCGTGCAGGATCGGCCACAGCTCCACCGGCTCGGCGTCCGCAAACGGCATGTCAGCCGCGATCTGCCGTGCCCGTTCCTCACTCTCGCAGTCCAGCAGCCAGAAACTCGCCAGGTACTCCTTGGTTTCCAGGTAGGGCCCGTCGGTGACGGCGGGCATCCCCTTCACCCGGCGCACCAGCTTCGCCTGCGCCGCGTCGGCCAGCCCGTACGAGCCCAGCAGCTCGCCGGTCTCCCGGTACCGCGCGTTGAACGCCTCCTGCCTGGCGATCGCCTCGGGCCAGGCGTCCGGGGACATGGATTCCCACTTCTCGCGGTTGCCGTAGATCATCAGCAGGTACTTCATCGCCGTCCCTCCGGGCCGTCCCGCCGCTCCAGGCGCAAGGCGCCAGGCTAATCGCGGGTTCAGCCAATCGCCAGAGCTCGATCGCTACTGCTGCCCGTCAGCCGTACCACGGGGAACGACCCATTCAGTGGCCTGGCCGGTGATCGTCGCGATGCGATCGTAGTCAGCGTCGTAGTGCAGAACTGTGATGGAGTAGCGCTCGGCGGTCGCTGCGACGATCAGATCTGGGATGGAGACTGCCCGGTGTTGTCCGCGCTGCGCGAGCAGGCCTTGTACCTCAACCGCCCGCCTGGCGATCTCGTCTGTCAGGGGGAAGTACTCGAAAGCCTCGCGCTGGCGCCGGAAGTGCTGGTGCTCCTCTCCGGTGCGGGCGCTGTAGAGGATCTCAAGATCGATAATCGGGCAGGTGCCAACGAGTCCACGGTCGACCCGGGACATCATGGATGCGCGCACCGCGGGCTGTGTAAGGCGTGCCCATACGCTCTTATCGGCCAGATACTGCGCTACCGCCATGCGGCTTCCATGACAGCCGGGTCGGCCAGGTCGGGGAGTGCTCCTTCGCCGAGTTCGTCCACGTGGCGGCGCCGGATTTCCTGCCGTACGACTCGCAGCAGCGCCTCGTTCACAGTCGCTCGCTTTGTCTTCGTGCCCAGAATCGCCGCTGCCTGCCGGAGTAGTACCGGGTCTAGCTCGATCTGTGTGGCGGTCATCTCCACCCCATAACATGTATGTCAGCAGGTCTATTAGATGTACCTAAACAGGCGACTGACACATACATCATAGGGGATTCGTCAGCCACAAGAGCCGGGCTGTCCGATAGGGCGCTGGGCGGCGGGCCGCCAGGTTAGCGGGGCCGGCTGGCGGCGAGCTCCGCGAGCTGGAACCACTGCTGGCCGGTCAGGGAGGACGCGGCTCCGTCCGGGTCGATGCCGGACCTGGCCAGCGCCCGCCGCCCGCCCCGGCCCGGCAGCAGGCAGTGGGCCGGCAGGCCCGGCTGCCGGTAACCCGCCCGGATCAGCGACCGCAGCCGTGCCTGGCCGGACCGTGGCAGCGGGCGCGGCCGGACCGACAGCTGCGCGGCGTCGGTTCCCGGCGGCGGGCAGAAGCTCGCCGCCGGCACCCGGCTGGCCAGCCGGAGCTGATAGCGGGCAGCCCACCACGCGGTCTCGGCGTCCCGCGGCACCGCCGTCAGCCAGCGCGCCGCGCCCCAGGCGATGATCAGCTCAGCTCCCGCCAGCCGGACCGCTGGCTCCGTGAGCAGCCGCCGCAGCAGCGCCGTCGTGAGCGAGAACGGGACGCTCGCGACCACCTCGAACTCGCGCCGCGGCAGTGGCACGCTCCGCAGGTCGGCCTCCACCACCGTGACTGGCAGGCGGCCAGCCCCGCCGGGGGAGCCACCGACGCGGCGGCGCAGGCTGGCCGCCAGCCGCGGGTCGCGCTCGATGGCCACCACCCGGGCGCCGGCCGCGGCGAGTGCCAGCGTGATGGCGCCCCGTCCCGCCCCGAGGTCGAGCACGAGGCTGCCCGGGCCGATCCCGGCGGCATCTACCAGCCGGGTGATCACACCGCGGTCAGCCAGGAAGTGGGCACCGGCCGGGTTCGGCGGCCCTGACCGCCGCCCGGACACGGAAGACCATGACCATGCCGGGTCTCCTCATCGGTCCTGCCGGCGCGCCGGATGGCAGTGCTGACGGCGAGCCGATTGCAGTGCTGACCGTAAGCCGGCGGTCCGGGCGGCGTCGAACGGTTTTCTGTGCCATCCCCGTTCGGTATGTAAATCCCGCTGCCAGGTCCGATCCCCGCCAGCAAGCGCGGTCGCCGCAGGCGAGCCTGGAGACATGACTGCGACCCAGGACATCACCACGACCCAGGACATCGCCGCGGCTTTCCAGATCCGGCCCATCGCGCCGGATGTGCTCGCGGAACTGCGGGTGCGGGACGACGCCGGGCGCCCGCCGCGGCTGCTCACCGATGAGCAGGGCGGCGCCCCGCTCCGGTGCTGCCTGCGGCGGATCCAGCCGGGCGAGCGGGTGGCGCTGGTGTCGTACGCGCCGCTGCGCCGGTGGGCCCGCGCGACCGGCGCCGACCCCGGCCCGTACGAGGAGACCGGGCCGGTGTTCATCCACCCGCAGCCGTGCCAGGGACCTGACCCGGCCGCGGCCGGCCCGGCCGGTTACCCGGATGAGCTGGCCGGCGGCAGCCGGGTGCTGCGCGCCTACCGCGCGGACGGCACCATCCTCGGCGGGCGGCTGTTCGGCGTGACCGGGCCGGCCGGCACCGCGGCGGCCGAGGCGGCGCTGGCGGAGGTGTTCGCCGACACCGACGTCGCGTTCGTCCACGTGCGGGCGGTGGAATTCGGCTGCTTCACGTTCGAGGCGCGCCGCCGCTAGCGACCTGCCGGGCCTCGCTACGGCAGCTTCCAGTCGACGGGCTGGCCGCCCTGCTCTGCCAGCAGGCGGCTGGCCCGGCTGAACGGGCGGGAGCCGAAAAAGCCCCGGTCCGCCGAGTTGGGGCTGGGATGCGCGGACTCGACCAGCGGGACTCCGGCCAGCAGCGGTGCCAGGCTGCGGGCATCACGGCCCCACAAGATGGCCACCAGCGGCTCCTGCCGGGCGGCGAGCGCCCGGATGGCCTGCTCGGTGACCTCCTCCCAGCCGCGGCCCCGGTGCGAGCCGGGACTGCGGGGCGCCACCGTGAGCACCCGGTTGAGCAGCAGCACGCCGCGGCTGGTCCACGGCGACAGGTCACCGGTGGCGGGGCGCGGGTATCCCAGGTCGCTCTCGTACTCGGAGAAGATGTTCAGCAGGCTGGGCGGCAGCCGCCGCAGCTCGGGCGGGACGGAGAAGCTCAGCCCCACCGCGTGACCCGGGGTCGGGTACGGATCCTGCCCGACGATCAGCACCCGCACGTCCGCGAACGGCTGATTGAACGCGCGGAGCACGTTCTCGCCCGCTGGCAGGTAGCGGCGGCCCGCGGCCAGTTCCGCCCGCAGGAAATCACCCATCGCGGCGACCCGCCCGGCCACCGGGGCCAGCGCCGAGACCCAGCCCGCTTCCACCACCTCAGCCAGATCCCGCGCCACGCCAGCACTCTAGTGCCGGGCGCCCGTCACCGCCGGATACCGGCCGGCATCCCCGGTCCGAGCCGCGCGCCGTAACTCGCCTCTTGACGCGAGCGGGGCGGCGGACCATACTACTGACGAGTAACAAAGCTCGCCCCGGGCGCGGCCGGTCGGCGCATCCCCCCAGCGAACTTGCTGGCCGTCCCGGGGCGCTCTGCTGTCCGGCGCCGCGGCGCCGGGTGGCGGTTACGGCCGCTGGGCGGCGCCCGCCAGCACGGTACGGACCTGGCGGGAGATCTCGATGTCCTCCCGGGCCGCGATCACGAACGCCCGGGCCGGCGCTCCTGGCCGTCCGATCTCCCAGTCGGCCGCGCCGGCGGGCGCCGCCCGGTTCCGGCCCGGATCGACCTCGACGCCCAGGAAACCCAGCCCCGCCGCTGCCTCCGCCCGTACCTCGGGCGCGTTCTCGCCCACCCCGCCGGTGAACACCAGGATGTCGAGGCCGCCCAGGGCGGCGGCCATGGCCGCGATGCCGGCCCGCAGCCGGTGGACGTACACGTCCAGCGCGAGCCGCGCCTCCCGGCCGTCGGCCCCGGGCCGCGCCTCCCGGCCGTCGGCCCCGGCCCGCGTCACCACCTCGCGCATGTCAGCGGTGCCCGCCAGGCCGAGCAGCCCGGACCGGTTCTCCAGGGTGGCGGCCAGCTCGGCGGACGGCATGCCCGCGTGCTCTTCCAGCCACAGCACCAGCCCGGGGTCCACGCTGCCCGAGCGGGTCGCCATGACCAGCCCCTCCAGCGGCGTGAAGCCCATGGTGGTGTCCACGCCCACGCCGTCGCGCACGGCGGCCAGCGAGGCCCCGGCCCCCAGATGGCAGGTCACGATCCGCGAGCCGCCTCCCGGGCGGCCGGCCGCCAGTTCCGCGGCCCGGCGGGAGCAGTAGGAGTGCGACAGGCCGTGGAATCCGTACCGGCGCAGCGCCCACCGCTGGCGCCACTCCCGCGGCAGCGCGTAGGTGGCCGCCGGGTCCGGGATGGAGGCGTGGAACGCGGTGTCGAAGCAGGCCACGGCCGGCAGGCCGGGCCGGGCCGCCTGCACGGCGGCCAGCGCGGACAGGGAGGTGGGCTGGTGCAGCGGCGCCAGGTCGGTGAGGGAACGCAGCCTGGCCAGCACCCGGTCGTCGATCAGGACCGGTTCGGTGAAGAACGTGCCGCCGTGCACGATCCGGTGCCCGGCCGCGTCCGCCTCACCCAGCGAGCCGAGCGCGGACCGGAGCTGGCCCGCGTCCACCGTCCCCTCCGGCGCTGGCAGGTCGGCGGTACCCGTCACCTGATCACGGTCGTCCAGCACGCGCAGCTTCAGGCTGCTGGACCCGGCGTTGACCACCAGTACCCGCATGCGGCGGCCTCTCAGTAGGGCCAGGCCCAGTCGCGGACCTCGGGCGGATCCTCGCCGTAGCGGCGGGTGTGGGCGCGGCTGCTGAGCCGCTGGTCGGTCATGCGCTGCCGGAGGTGGCCCGCCCGGGACGCCAGCCCCGGCACCCGGTCGATCACGTCGATGACCAGGTGATAGCGGTCGAGCTCGTTGAGCATGACCATGTCGAACGGGGTGGTGGTCGTGCCCTCCTCCTTGTAGCCGCGGACGTGCAGGTTGGCGTGGCCGTGCCGGCGGTAGGTGAGCCGGTGGATGAGCCACGGGTAGCCGTGGTAGGCGAACAGGACCGGCCGGGTCGCTGTGAACAGCGAGTCGAACTCGGCGTCGGACATGCCGTGCGGGTGCTCGGTCTCCGGCTCCAGCCGCATCAGGTCGACCACGTTGACCACCCGCACCTTCAGCTCGGGCAGGTGCTGGCGCAGCAGGTCGGCCGCGGCCAGGGTCTCCAGGGTGGGGGTGTCCCCGCAGCAGGCCAGCACCACGTCCGGCTCGCCGCCGTCGTCGGTGCTCGCCCATTCCCAGATGCCGGCGCCCCGGGTGCAGTGGATCACCGCCTCGTCCATGTCCAGCCAGGCCGGCTGCGGCTGCTTACCGGCCACGATGACGTTCACGTAGTCCCTGCTCCGCAGGCAGTGGTCGGCCACCGACAGCAGGCAGTTGGCATCCGGCGGCAGGTAGACCCGGATGATCTCGGCCTTCTTGTTCACCACGTGGTCGATGAATCCAGGGTCCTGGTGCGAGAACCCGTTGTGGTCCTGCCGCCAGACCAGGCTGGACAGCAGGTAGTTGAGCGAGGCGACGGGCCGTCGCCAGCCGATCCCCCGGGACACCTTCAGCCACTTCGCGTGCTGGTTGAACATGGAGTCCACGATGTGGATGAACGCCTCATAGCAGTTGAACAGCCCGTGGCGGCCGGTCAGCAGGTAGCCCTCCAGCCAGCCCTCGCACAGGTGCTCCGAGAGCACCTCCATCACCCGGCCGTCCGGCGCGAGATGGTCGTCGTCCGGCCGGATCTCGCCGTCGAAGGCGCGGTCGGTGACACCGAACACCGACTGCAGCCGGTTGGAGGCGGTCTCATCCGGGCCGAACAGCCGGAATGTCGACGGGTTGCGGCTGACCACGTCCCGCAGCCAGTCCCCGAGCACCTTGGTGCCCTCCGCCTGGCCGGCGCCCGGCCTGGCGACGGCCACCGCGTAGTCGCGGAAGTCGGGCAGATCCAGGTCGCGCAGCAGCAGGCCGCCGTTGGCGTGCGGGTTGGCGCTCATCCGGCGGTGGCTGCGCGGCGCCAGCGCGGCGATCTCGCTGCGCAGCGCGCCGCCGGAGTCGAACAGTTCCTCCGGCCGGTAGCTGCGCAGCCATTGCTCGAGCTGCGCCAGGTGCTGCGGGTTCTCCCTGACCGCGGCGATCGGCACCTGGTGGGCCCGGAACGTGCCTTCCACCTGCACCCCGTCCACCTGCTTCGGCCCCGTCCAGCCCTTCGGGGTGGCTAGCACGATCATCGGCCACTGCGGCCGCGACGCCGTGCTGGGCTGGGGGGACGACCCTCCAGAAACCCCCCGGTAGCCCTCCTCCCTGGCGCGCCGCTGGATCGACTGGATCTCGGCGACGGTCTCATCCAGTGCCGCCGCCAGCTGCTGGTGCACGTCCGCCGGGTGGTCACCAGCCACCGTGCGCACCCGGTAGCCGTACCCGGTCAGCAGCGCCGTCAGCTCGCCGTCGGCCAGCCGGGCCGGGACCGTCGGATTCGCGATCTTGTAGCCGTTCAGGTGCAGGATCGGCAGCACCGCCCCGTCGCTGACCGGATTGAGGAACTTGTTCGAGTGCCAGCTGCCGGCCAGCGGCCCGGTCTCGGCCTCGCCGTCGCCGATCACGCACGCCGCGATCAGGTCCGGGTTGTCGAACACCGCCCCGTACGCGTGCGCCAGCGAGTAGCCGAGCTCGCCGCCCTCGTTGATGGATCCCGGGGTCTCCGGCGCGGCGTGGCTGGGGATCCCGCCCGGGAACGAGAACTGCCGCATGAGCCGGGCCAGCCCGGCGGTGTCGCGGGTGATGCTCGGGTACAGCTCGGTGTAGGTGCCTTCGAGGTAGGCGTTCGCCACCACGCCGGGACCGCCGTGGCCCGGCCCGGTCACGTAGATCATGTCCAGGTCCCAGTTCCTGATCACCCGGTTCAGGTGGGCGTAGATGAGGTTCAGCCCGGGCGTGGTGCCCCAGTGTCCGAGCAGCCGCGGCTTGATGTGCCCGGGCTGCAGCGGCTCGGCCAGCAGCGGGTTCGCCAGGAGGTAGATCTGGCCGACGGACAGATAATTGGCCGCCCGCCAGTAGGCGTCCATGAGCTGCAGCTCGTCGGGCCGGAGCGGCCCGGTGCGGGTGTCGCCGGCCGGGGCCGCGGGTTCGGCTGGGGCTGGGGGTGAGGTCGGCACGCAACGCTCCCTTCCTCTCGAACGGACTGGTCCGTGCCGGCCTGCCCGGCCGGTCGCGGTCAGGGCGGAGGCCCCGGCTGGCGCAGCTGGCGCAGGAACGGATCGGCGGACTCCCGGTTCGTCACCCTGATCCTTGCATCTACCGCGGATACCCCGTCCGGCCGGGCAATCACCGGGTTCAGGTCGAGCTCGGCCACCTGCGGCAGGTCGTCGGCGAGCGCGGACACCCGCAGCAGCGCGTCCCGCAGCGCGGCCAGGTCCGCGGCGGCCGCGCCCCGGTGCCCGAGCAGCAGCGGCGCGGCCGGCCCCGAGCGGATCAGGTCGTCGGCGTCCGCGCCGGTGAGCGGGGCGAGCCGGGCCGAGTGGCCGCCGAGCACCTCGATCGCGACCCCGCCGGGCCCGAACACCACCAGCGGCCCGAACACCGCGTCCTGCGCCACTCCGATGATCACCTCGGTGCCGTCGGCCACCATCGGCTGCACCAGTGCCCCGGTGAGCCGGCCGCCGAACGCGGCCTCGAACCGCCGGTAGGCGCCGCGCACCTCGCGGGCGCCGCGCAGGCCGAGTGCCACCGCGCCCGCGTCGGTCTTGTGCAGCAGCCCAGGGACCTGGGCCTTGAGCGCGACGTGACCGCCCACCGCGGCAGCCGCCGCTACCGCCTGGTCAGCGCCCGCGGCGATGCGCGACGGTGCCATCGGCACCTGGTAGCACGCCAGCAGCTCGTTGACCTCGGCCTGCGGGAGCCATCCGCCGCCGGGCACCCGGCCGAGGAACCCCGCCACCAGCTCCCTGGCGGCGTCCCCGCGCAGCCCGGGCAGCTCTTCGGTGCGGGCAGGCGGCCGCGAGCGCCAGGCCCCGTAGCGGACCGCCTGGGCGAGCGCGCGGGCGGCGCTCTCCGGGTAGGCGTAGGCCGGCACCGTGCGGGCTGCCTGCGGGCCGCCGCCACTGGCCGCCGGACCCGGGCCGGCGCCGTCGGCCGGGTTCCGCCGGTCACCATCCCCGGCCGGGTCCGGCCGGTCACCGTCCCCGGCCCGGATCAGCCGGACGCCCTCGGACTGGTCCAGCACCACGGCCGCCAGCGGGACCCCCACCTCGGCCGCGCACAACGCCGGGAGCAGGCCGTTCGCGGCGGTCGGCAGGATCAGCGCGAGCATCGCGTCCACACCCTCGTCCGCCGCGATCAGCTCCAGGCAGCGGCGGAAGTCGCCGGGCGGGATCGCCGCTGTCGTATCCACCGGCCCCGTGAGCGCGCCGCCGGGCGGGATCAGTTCTGCCAGCTGGCGCTGAGTGCGGTCCGACGGCTGGTGCACGGCCAGCCCGCCCTCCACGCAGGCGTCGGCGGCCAGCACACCGGCCCCGCCGACGTTGGAGACCACCGCCACCCGCGGCCCGGCCGGCACCGGCTGGGTGGCCAGCAGGGCGGTAGCGTCGAGCAGTTCCCCGAAGCTGCCGGTGACGATGACGCCGGCCTGCTGGAACAGCGCCTCCCGGCTGATCACCGGGGTGGCAGCCGCCGCCGTGTGGGATGCGGCCGCCCGCTGCCCGGCTTCGGTCCGGCCCGCCGTCACCGTGAGCACCGGCATGGCCCGGCCGACCCGCCGCGCGGTGCGCGCGAACTTCCGCGGGTTCCCGAACGATTCCAGGTAGAGCACGGCGAGCCGGGTCTGCCCGTCCTGTTCCCACCAGGTCAGCATGTCGTTGCCGGACACGTCGAACTTGTTGCCGACCGAGGCGAACGACGAGACCCCGACGCCGATCCGGGACAGGTGATTGAGCAGCGCGAATCCCAGGCCGCCCGACTGCATCACCAGGCCCGCCGAGCCCGCAGCGGGGTGGGCGGAGGCGAACGTCGCGTCCAGGCCGATCCCCGGCACGGCGATGCCGAAGCAGTTCGGGCCGACCAGCCGCATGCTGTGGCGGCGGCAGGCGGCCAGCAGTTCCGCGCCCTCCGCCGCCGTCACCGCGGAAGTGATCACCACGATGCCGCGCGCGCCGCGCTTCCCGCACTCCTCGGCGACGTCAGCGACCGAGCCCGGCGGCACCGCTACCACCGCCAGGTCCGGGGGCTCCGGGAGGGCGGTCACCGACGGCAGGGCGGGCACCCCGGCCAGCTCCTGTGCGTGCGGGTTCACCGCGTACACATGGCCCTGGAAGCCGCCGCTGATGATGTTGTCAAGGATCGAGCGGCCGACCGTGTCTGGCCGGCGGCTGGCACCGATCACGGCCACCGAGCCAGGGTGCAGCAGCGGCCGCAGGCTCTCCACGCCGGCCAGGCTCTCCCGGTGCGCCACGGCATCGAGGTACGCGCTCGCCTCGGTCAGCGCGGAGACCCGGGGGATCGGCATGGTCAGCTCGATCACGTCGCCTGCCAGCCGCCGCTCCACCCGCAGCCCGGCGTCGGCGAACACCCGCAGCATCCGGGCGTTCTCCGGCAGCGTCTGCGCGGTGAACGCGGAGACCTGCCGGGCCCGCCCGATCGAGACCAGATGCTCGAGCAGCAGCGTGGCGATGCCGCGGCCGTGCAGGTCGTCGGCGACGGCGAACGCTACCTCCGCTGTGCCCGGCCGGCTCCCCGGCTCGTAGCTGGCCACCCCGGCCACCCGGTCGTCCAGCCAGGCGAGCAGCGCCGCGTGGTCGTCGCCGGGCGGCCGGCACACCCGCTGCGCCTCCCGCTCCGGCGCCTGCTTGCTCAGGCTGAAGAAACGGAAGTACAGGTTGTCCTGCGACATGCCGTGATGGAAGGCGCGCACCGCATCGGCATCGGCCGGGCTGACCGGCCGGATCTCGATGGTGGTCCCGTCGGCGAGCAGGGCGTAGGAGCGCCCGGTCCCGGCCGCCGCGGTCACCTGGCCCCGCCCTTGTCCGGGGTGCCAGCGCCCTCCCGCGGTGCTCCCTGCGCCGCCAGGTTGGCCGCCCGCGACGGCCGCCCGCGCAGCGCCCAGGCCGTGGCCACCGCCAGCAGCCCCCCGGCGAACGGGCCGGCCAGGTAGATCCACGCGTCCGCGAGCCTGCCGCTCACCAGCTCCGGGCCGAGGCTGCGGGCCGGGTTCATGGAGGCGCCGCTGATCGGGCTCGCCCACAGCCCCGCCAGTGCGACGTAACCGCCCACCGCGATGGCCGCGTTGTGACCCACGTTCCTGGCCCCGGACGAGACCGCCAGGACGACCGTTACCAGCCCCACGGTCAGCAGCAGTTCTACCGCGAAGGCGGTCGCGCCGCCGATCCCCGGGCCGGGGACCGTCGCGCCCAGCCCGCCGGTGTCCCCGAACAGCCCCCGCAGCACGGCGGCAGCGGCGCACGCGCCGGCCAGCTGCGCGGCCAGGTAACCGGGCACCCGCCGCCACGGGAAGTTTTTCCTGGCCGCGAACGCCAGGGTGACGGCCGGGTTCAGGTGTGCCCCGGAGAGCTCGCCCACGGTGTAGATCAGGGCCAGCACCATGAGCCCGGGTGCCACGACCGCCGCCACCCGTCCCACCTCGCCATGGCTCACGGCATTGACGACAGGTGCCCCGGCGGCCACCAGGACCAGGAAGAAGGTGCCCGCCAGCTCCCCGATCAGGCGCCGCCACTCCAGCCGGGCATCGGCAAACGCCTCGAACGCGATGACGCTCTGTGCCCGCTGGATGACCTCCGGGCGGGCCGGAGGCTGCCAGGGCGGGAGCGGCTGGCCGGCCCGCGCCGCCAGCTCGTCGCGCGCCGCAGGCTCGTTCCGCCCATCCACGCTGCCCCTCCTTCCGCCGCCCCGAGTAGTCCTTCCCAGCCTGGCCGCCAGGGTGACCACGCGGACAGAGTCCAACGACCCGTGCCGGGCCGGCCCGGGACCCCTGCCAGGGGCGGCGCGGGCGGCAGCGGGGCCCGGGCTGCGGCAGACTGGCTGGTGACGAAGGAGACCCAGTCATGAGCAAGCAGCCGAACTCTCCACCGCCGGGCGACCGGCCGGCCCCGTCCGCTCCGCCGCCCCCGCCGGCCTGGCGCCACTGGCTGTGGCCGATCGCGCTGCTGATCGCGGTGGTGCTGTGGCTGTTCCTGCCGACCCTGCACAGCTCGCAGGTGAACCTCAATTACAGCCAGTTCCAGTCCAAGGTGACCACACACCAGGTCAAGTCCGCGACCATCTCCTCCGACGGCACCACCACCGGCACGCTCACCAGCGGCAAGACCTACTCCACGGTGATCCCCACCCAGCTCGCTGGCCCGCCCGAGCTGCAGCGGCTGCAATCGGCCGGAGTGCAGATCACCGCCACGCCGCCGAGCCCGGGGTTCGGCTCCGAACTGTTGTCCTGGCTGCTGATCCTGCTACCGATCCTGCTGTTCGGCTGGCTCTGGATCCGGCTGTCCCGGGGCGCCGCCGGGCAGTTGCAGGGCGTGCTGGGGGCGGGCAGGTCGCGCGCCAAGGTCTTCGATGCCGAGCGGCCAGAGACCCGGTTCGCCGACGTCGCCGGGTATGAGGGCGCCAAGGCCGAGATCGCCGAGGTGGTGGACTTCCTCCGGAACCCGGCCCGCTACCGCCAGGCCGGCGCGATGCCGCCGCGCGGCGTGCTCATGGTCGGTCCGCCCGGCACCGGCAAGACCCTGCTGGCCCGGGCGGTCGCCGGGGAGGCAGCCGTTCCGTTCTTCTCGGTGGCGGGGTCCAGTTTCGTGGAGATGTTCGTCGGCGTGGGCGCGGCACGGGTGCGTGACCTGTTCACCGAGGCGCGCAAGCGCGCCCCGGTCATCATCTTCGTGGACGAGCTGGACGCGATCGGGCAGCGCCGGTCCGGCACCGGGGCGGTGGTGGCCAACGACGAGCGGGAGCAGACCCTCAACCAGCTGCTGTCGGAGATGGACGGGTTCGACCCGCGGGAAGGCATCGTCCTGCTGGCCGCCACCAACCGGCCGGAGGTGCTGGATCCCGCGCTGCTGCGGCCGGGCCGGTTTGACCGGCAGGTCACGATCCCGCTGCCCACGCTCGCCGAACGGGCCGCCATCCTGGCCGTTCACAGCCGCGGCAAGCGGCTCGACAACACCGTGGACCTGACCGTGGTGGCCCGCGGCACGCCCGGCTTCTCCGGCGCCGACCTGGCAAACCTGGCGAATGAGGCCGCGATCTTCGCGGTCCGCGACGGCCGTGAGGTGCTGTCGGGCGCCGACTTCGACGCCGCCAGGGACCGGATCCTGCTCGGCCGCCGGGAAGGGTCCAACGTGCTGCTGCCGGAGGAGAAACACGCCGTGGCCGTGCACGAGGCCGGTCACGCGCTGGTGGCGGCGCTGTCGCCGCGCGCGGACCCGGTGGCCAAGGTGACGATCCTGCCCGCGGGCCAGGCGCTCGGGGTCACCGAGCAGCTGCCGCTGGTCGAACGGCACCTGTACGGGGAGGACTATCTCACCCAGACGCTGGCGGTGCGGCTGGCGGGCCGGGCCGCTGAGCTGGTCGAGTTCGGGCAGGGCTCCACCGGGGCCGCCAACGACCTGGCGCAGGCGACCGACCTGGCCACCAAGATGATCCGCGAGTTCGGGCTGTCCCCGGAACTCGGCCCGGTCGGGTACCCGGAGGGCGGGTCGGTGTTCCTGGGCGGCGGCGGGCCCGGCATGTCCAGCCGCCCGTTCGCCGAGACCACCCAGGCGGCCATCGACAGCGAGGTGGCGCGGCTGCTCCGGGAGGCGGAGGAACACGCCACCGGGCTGCTCCGGGACCACCAGCACGAGCTGCACCAGCTCGTCAGCATGCTGCAGGAGGACGAGACGGTGGACGGCTCGGCCGTGTACGACCTGCTCGGCCTGCCGCAGCCAGAGCACGGCGAGGCCACGGTGGCGCCCCGCCGGGCCGCGGTGTCCCCGGGCCGGGTGGACGCTGGCGGGCCCGGCGGGCAGCCAGGACACTAGGGTCGACGCCATGGGGACCGGCACCGAGCACGGCGGCACTGACCTCGGCAGGCGGATCAGGGAGCACCGCGAGCGGGCGGGGCTGAGCCGGCCGGACGCGGCGGCCGCGGCGGGCATGGCCGCCAGCTACCTCCACTACCTGGAGACAAGCCCGGAGGCCTCGCCCACTCCGGCCGCGCTGGCCCGGCTGGCGGCCACGCTCGGCACCACCCCGCCG
>JAIRTY010000148.1 GCA_031254715.1 Nocardiopsaceae bacterium
AGGCACGGTGAGCCGGGCGGTGTCCCGGCTGCCGCCGGACCAGCGCACTCGGTGCCCGGGGAGAAACGCCGGGGGCAGCCAGACGGACTCGGCGACCAGGCGGCCGCGGGCCGAGCGTGCGAGATCCGCTCCGCGCCGGACGCGGACCGGGATGACGCCGAACGCCCGGACCTGAGACCTGGCTTGCCCGGCCCGGTAGCTGTCGGCAACGACTGCCGTCAGCGGGCCGCGGCGGGCTCGCGCTGTGACGCGGAACGACCGTCCTGCGTGGATGGTCTCAGTGGCCTGGAAAGGCAGCCAGCCGGTGCCGGGCTTAAGGCGGACCCGGCCAGCGAAAACGATCTCGGCGGTGCCTGCCAGCGGCGTCCCGGGCTGTATGGAAAAGCTGAAGTAGCTGACCGCGGCGGGGGGAAGCTCGCCGGCAAGCGCCCCCGGCTCGAAGCGCGGCACCCCAGGGTGCTGGGCGCGCAGCGGCTGGTTCATGGGCGGGCCGCTCCTCCCGATCGAGGCCTTACAGACCAGGTCGACTTTAACCGACTTCACAGTATGTAAGCTTGCTGGCGAGCGCAATCCGGCGAGAGATGAGGCCAGCGGTGACACTGCGGCAGCGGCATGCGGAGCAAACCCGCCAGGCCTTGCTGCACGCAGCCGCGCGGGTATTCGCACGCCGCGGCTACAGCAATGCGACCATCGACGATGTTGCCGCCGAGGCCGGGGCGTCCAAGGGCGCCGTCTACCACCACTTTGCCAGCAAGCAGGACCTCTTCCAGGTCATGCTGGCGCAGCGGGCGGCAGAACTCGGCCCGCTCCGCCAGCTTCCCGCCCGCGCCTCGTCGATGCCCGAACTGATCAGTGAGCTGGTCCGGATGTGGTTCGGCCGGATGCGTGATGACCCCAGCGCGCTGCCGCTGGCCCTGGAATCGCGGCTGCAGGCCCTGCGTGACCCGGCCGCCGCCGAGCTACTCGCCAGCTACTACCGGGAACTGCGCTCAGCACTGGCCGACCTGCTCAGCCAGGCAGCGCAACGATTCGGCTACCCCCGGCCGCAGCCGCACGCCGCTTTCATCGTGTTCAGCCTGCTCGACGGCGCCGGGCAGCAATGGGCCGTTGATCCCGGTGCGCTCCGCCTTGACCAGGTCCTCGATCACATCAGCCAGGCGGTCACCGGGGTCTTCACGCTGGAGTGAACAGCCCGGGGGGTAGGCGCAGGGACAAACGTCGGCTTAGACTGAACGTTCAGTCAAGCCGAGGAGTCACGGTGACGGACCAGCAGCAAGCCGAGCCCCGCCCGGAGCAGGACGCCAGCGCCCGGCGGGAGAAGAACCTTCCCGAGGTCATCGCCAGGGAGGAAGCGGCCGTGCTGCGGCGGCAGCCGGAATCGTCGCGGATGGCCGCCCGGGCCCGGCAGGCGCTTACCGGCGGGGTCACCTCGAGCTGGCAGATCACCGTCCCGCAGCCGATCTGGCTCAGCCACGGCCATGGCTCCAAGGTCTACGACGTGGACGGGAACGAGTACGTGGACCTGCACGGCGGCTACGGTGCCGCCCTGGCCGGGCACGCCCACCCGGCCATGGTCGAGGCCATCAGGTCGCAGGCGGGCCGGGGCACCCATTTCGCCCAGCCCACCGAGGACGCGGTGGCCGTCGCCGAGGAACTGGCCCGCCGGTTCGGGCTGCCGCAGTGGCGGTTCGCGAACTCCGGTACCGAGGCGACCATGGAAGCGGTTCACCTGATGCGGTCGATCACCGGCCGGGACCTGATCATCAAGGTCGAGGGCTGCTACCACGGCCACCACGACTCGGTCCAGGTATCGGTCACCCCTGAGCCGGGCGAGGCGGGGCCGGCCGACCGTCCCGCGCAGGCCCCGGCCAGCAGCGGCATCCCGGCGGCGATCACCCGGCTGACCCTGGTCGCCACGTTCAACGACCTGGGCAGCGTGGAACGGCTGCTGGCGGAGCACCCGGGGCAGGTCGCCGGGATGATCATCGAGCCGGTCATGATGAACGCCGGCATCATCCTGCCCGAGCCCGGTTACCTCGCCCGGCTCAAGGAGCTCCTGCACGCGCATTCCGCGCTGCTCACTTTCGATGAGGTCAAGACCGGACTCACCGCCGGGCCGGGCGGGGCGGCGGGCCTGACCGGCGTGGTGCCGGACATCATCTGCCTGGCCAAGGCCATCGGCGGCGGCGTGGCGGTGGCGG
Source organism: Nocardiopsaceae bacterium (assembly GCA_031254715.1). Lineage (GTDB taxonomy): Bacteria > Actinomycetota > Actinomycetes > Streptosporangiales > Streptosporangiaceae > JAIRTY01. The sequence continues at coordinate 2,202 of JAIRTY010000148.1, forward strand.
CCGTGGGCGGCACCGCCGAGGTCATGGCGCACGTGGCCAGCGGCGAGTACGAGATGGTCGGCACCTTCAGCGGGAACCCGCTGGGCATGGCGGCCGCCCGGGCGATGCTGTGCGAGGTCGCCACGCCCGCGGCCTACCGGCGGATCGATGCCCTCCGTAGCCGGGCAGTGGACGGCCTGGAACGGGAGATCGCCGCCGCCGGGCTCCCGGCGCATGTGGTGTCGGCCGGGGCCAAGGGCTGCGTGGTGTTCTCCGGCCGGCCGGTCCGCGACTACCGCGGCTTCCTGGGCCTCGACGACCGGTACAGCCACGCCCACTGGCTCTGCCAGCTCGGCGGCGGGGTCTTCCTGCCGCCCTGGGGCAAGATCGAGCAGTGGCTGATCTCGGTCCAGCATGACGAGGCCGACATCGACCGCTTCATCAGCAACTTCACGGATTTCACACGGACAGTCACGGGCTGACCATTTCGTTACCTTCCTGGGCTTGCGTGCCGGGAGGCGCAGGACGGATCATTGACGGACTGTTCAGTCAACTCCCCGGCACATCGGCTCCCGCCAGGGAAGAGGTGATCGGGCGATGCATCCCCGAGAAGGCTGGTCGGAGGACCGGCCGCGGCTGGAGATCACGCGCCGGGGCTTCCTGGGCACCGGCCTGGCGGCCGGCGGCCTGGGGGCGCTGCTGGCGGCGTGCGGGACCAGCACCACTACCGGCGGCACCGGGCCGACCTCGCACGGAATCCCGCTGCCCCGCCCGGACCAGCCGGTGACCTGGCCCGTCTTCCCCGGCAACAAGGCGATCAAGAGCGGCCTGCCGCCGGAGCGCAACGCCACGCTGCAGCTCTACAACTGGACCGCCTACATCAACGCAGCGGTCGTCAAGAGCTTCGAGAAGAAGTACCACTGCAAGGTCCAGATCACCACGTTCAACACCATGAGCGAGGCGATGTCGAAGCTGCGGTCCGGGCAGGTGAACTTCGACGTGTTCATGGGCGTGACCGTGGACAACATGGGCACCCTGGTCGAGGGCAAGCTGATCCAGCCGCTGAACCACAGCTACCTCCCCAACATCGCGAACGCCTGGCCCGATTTCACCAACCCCTTCTACGACCGCGCGTGGCGGTACACGGTGCCGTACACCATCTACACGACCGGGATGGCCTGGCGGAAGGACAAGGTGCCGGAGAACCCGTACCGGATGGCCAGCGCGTGGGCGATGCCGTGGCAGGCGAAGTACAAGGGAAAGGTCGCGATCCTCGACGACTACCGGGAGGGCATCAGCCTCGGCCTGCTGAAGAACGGCCAGTACAACCTGAACACCACGGATCCCGGTCAGATCACCAAGTCACAGCAGGCCCTGCAGGACCTGTCCCGGCTGGTCAACGTCCACATCGACAACAACGACTACTCCAACGTCCCGTCCGGCCAGATCTGGATCCACCACGCCTGGTCCGGGGATATCGCGGGGGCGCTCGCCTACCTGCCCAAGGGAGTCTCGCCCAAGGTGCTCGGCTACTGGTTCCCGCCGGACGGCCGGGGCCCGGTGGGCAACGACACGCTCACGGTCCTGCGCGGGGCGAAGAACCCGGTGCTGGCGCACCTGTTCCTGAACTATCTGCTGGACGTGGGCAACGCGCTCACCAACATCAGCTGGAACGGCTACATGCAGCCGCTCACCGCGGTCACCCCGCAGCGCCTGGTCAAGGAGCAGATACTGACCCCGAACCTGATGTCCACCGCCGTGCTGCCTTCGTACTTCCGGCGCGGCGTGATGGAACTACAGCTGCCGGCCGCCGCCAACACCCTGTGGCAGCAGGCCTGGCTCACCGCGAGCAAGGGCATATAGCGGGATGACGGCGGGGCAGTCCACCAGGCGGGGCTGGCTGGCCCGGGCCCCGGCGCGCCCCGCCACCGGCCGCAGGTTCTGGGTCCTCCTCGCGGCCCCCGGCATGCTGTGGCTGATCCTGCTGTTCATCGTGCCCTTCTACGCCATGCTGGCGATCGGCGCCGGGCAGCTCAACGTGGTGCTGCAGACGCCGGTCCCGGCGTGGAACCCGCTGGCGTGGAGCCGCGGCAATCTGCTGCTGGTGCTGCATGACATCGGCGGGACCGGGGCCTTCATCGGCCCGATCATCCTGCGCACGCTCGGCTACGTGGCGGCTGCATCGCTGCTGTCGCTGCTGATCGGCTACCCCGCTGCGTACTTCGTGGCCAGGTTCGCAGGCGGCCGCAAGGGCCTGTTCCTGGTGCTGCTGATCGCCCCGTTCTGGATCAGCTACATGATGCGCATGCTGGCCTGGGTCGACCTGCTGCAGACCAACGGTTACCTCAACCGGGGGCTGAACCTGCTGCACATCGCGCCGGTCAACTGGCTCGGCGGGAACCCGGTGGCGGTCGTGCTCGGCCTGGTCTACGGCTACGTCCCCTACCTGATCCTGGTGCTCTACGCGGGCCTGGACCGGATCGACCCGGCCCTCATCGAGGCCGGCCGCGACCTCGGGCTCGGCCGGGCCCGCACCTTCCTGCGGGTCACGCTGCCGCTGTCGCGCCAGCCCATCCTGGCGGCCCTGCTGATCACCGTGCTGCCGATGCTGGGCGACTACTACACCAACCAGATGCTGTCGGGCTCGGCGGGCACGTCCATGATCGGAAACGTGATCAACGGCCAGCTGCAGGCGCCCGGGCTGCAGGGCCAGGGCGCGGTCCTGTCCACGCTGCTGCTGCTGGTGCTGCTGGTCCCGATGATCTACTACGTGGCGGCCACCAACCGCTCCGCCCGGGAGGCGGCATGAGGGGCACCTGGGTGGCGGGGGCCGCACACCGGGGGGCGCCGTGACCGCCGCCCGGGCCACCGCCGACCGCGCCGGCGCCGCGGCGGAGCCCGCCGCCCGTAGCGGCGCACGGCGGCTGCTACCGCAGCGCAACCCGTGGCGGCACCCTTGGCTGCTGGAGGGCTTCACCTGGCTCTACCTGATCTGGTCGCTCGTCCCGATCGGACTCGCGGTGCTGTTCTCGTTCAACAACGGCCGGTCCCAGAGCGCCTGGCAGGGCTTCTCGTGGCGGTGGTACTTCAGCGATCCGGTCAATTCCGTCCTGCACAATCCGCAGCTCCACAGCGCGGTCATTCAGACCGTCCGGCTGTCCGCCTACACCACGCTCATCGCGGTACCGCTGGGAGTGGCGTTCGCGCTGGGCATCAACCGGTGGCGGGGAATCACGGCGTCGGCCTTTAACTTCGTCATGCTGCTGTCATTCGTCATCCCCGAGCTGATCTTCGGGGTGGCGATGTTCTTCGTCTTCACGGTGCTGTTCACCAGCGTGCATCTCGGCACCCTGGCGGAGGTGCTGGGGCTGGTCACCTGGAACGTGAGCTGGCCCGCGATCATCGTGCAGGCCAGGCTGGCCACCCTCGGCCGCCAGTACGAGGAGGCAGCGGCCGACCTGGGGGCGAACCAGTTCCAGGCCATGCGGCGGGTCGTGCTGCCGCTGCTCAGCCCGGCGATCTTCGCCAGCGCGGTGCTGGTGTTCTCCGGCGTGATCGACGATTTCGTGCTGGTGGACCTGCTGAATTCGAGCGCCGGCAACACCCCGATGTCGGTGATCATCTATTCCACCCAGCGCGGCGGGAACGGCGGGCCTGCCCTGAACGCGCTCGGAACGATCATGCTCCTGATGTCGCTGGTGCTGGCGATCATCGGGTTCGCCGGCTACCGGTGGCTGACCCGCGGCGAGCGCGGCAGCGGGGTCGAGGCGCTGACCACCATCACGGGGGCTGAGGGGTAAGCCCCTGCAATCGTCTGCAGGCAGCCTGCCTGCGACGGGCGGGGAGCAGCGGGCGGTCAGCCCCAGACCAGGTACGGCCGGCCGGGGACGGCGTCACCAAGGTCGCCGCGCCACGAGACCGGCTGGGCGCCCGCCGCCGGGTCAGCAGCGCTCGCAGGCCCGGTCGCGAACACGGCCCAGACCACCTTGCCCGCGGCTGCCTGCGGCCAGCCAGGCGGCGGCCCGCCGGGCGCAGCGGGATCGCCGGTGAGCGGCGCCGGCCCGGCACCGGGCTCCGGCGGCGGGGCCGTCAGGAAGCCCGCGGCCGGATCAGCGCCGGGAACGGCGGCGGCAGCAGCGGCCACCGGGCCGGCGGGACCGCCGGCCCGGCCCGCGGCGATGCCGGGCCCGGACGCGCGCCCGGCCAGGTGTCCGGTGCCCCGGTGCAGCACGGCCGGGTC
>JAIRTY010000113.1 GCA_031254715.1 Nocardiopsaceae bacterium
GTGCGTCCTCCACAGCGGCCGCTCAGGTCCCGGCCGTAGAGTCTGCGCGTGCACGTTGACTCACTTTTCAGGGCAATAGGGATTTTTGCGGTCAAGTTCCGCTGGCTGGTGCTGGCGGCCTGGGTCGCGGCAACCATCGCGGCGATATCGCTGCTCCCGGCCCTGTCCAGCGTCACCCAGAGCAACAACACCAAGTTCCTGCCGGCCAGCGCGCCCAGCGAGCACGCCGCGCAGCTGGCCGCGCCGTTCGGCACGGCCGGGCTGATCCCGGTGCCGGTGGTGGCGGCGCGCTCGGAGGGCCCGCTGACCGCGGCCGACGCCAGGGCGGTGGTATCGCTGCAGTCGCGGCTGGCCAGGATCCCCAGCGTCAGCAAGGTCATCGACTCCGGGCGCTCCCCGGACGGGCAGGCCATGCAGCTGGTGGTGCTGGCCCGGCAGATGGGTGGCGGCCAGAACACCGCCGAGAACCTGGTGGACACGATGCGGGCGGGCATCGCCAGCGCCGGGCTGCCAGCCGGCCTGCACGCGCACCTGGCGGGCACGCTGGCCGTCCAGGTAGACCAGCAGAAGGCGTCCGGCAACACCGGCAGCCAGGTCCAGAACCTGTCCCTGCTGTTCATCATCGTGCTGCTGGTACTGATCTTCCGGTCGCTCACGCTGGCGCTGGCCACCGTCGCGCCCGCGCTGCTGTCGGTGCTGATATCCGGCCCGCTGGTGGCCGAGGCCGCGCGGCACGGCCTGCAGGTGTCCCCGCTCGCGCAGTACCTGATGATCGTGCTGGTGCTGGGGGCCGGTACCGACTACGGGCTGTTCCTGGTGTTCCGGGTACGGGAGGAGCTGCGGGAGGCCCGGCACGCCGATGAGGTGTACGCCCCCGGCCGCGGCGGCCTGCTGCGGGCGGTCGGCCGGGACCTGGCCGGGGCGCGCCCGCCGGCCAGGCAGGCGATCGTCACCTCGGTCACCCGGGTGGGCGAGTCCATCTCGTTCTCCGCCGGCACCGTGATCGCGGCCGTGCTCACGCTGCTGGTCGCCAGCTTCCCGTTCTACTCCGACCTGGGCATCCCGTTCGCGATCGCGGTCGGAGTGACGCTGGCAGCCGGCCTCACCCTGCTGCCGGCCCTGCTGTCGGTGCGGCTGTCGCTGCTGGCGGTGAAGCGGACGCTGTTCGCCGCGGCGTTCCGCCGCCCCAAGCTGCTGCCGTGGAGCATTCAGGGCAGCGGCAGGCCGGGCGTGTGGGGTTCCATCGCCGGCCGCATCGTCCGGCGCCCGGTCCCGACCCTGCTGGCCGGGCTGGTCCTGTTCGGCGGGCTGGCGTTCGCGGTGCTCGGGTACCAGTCCTCCGGCTTCGGCGGCAACACCTCGCCGCCCGCCGGCAGCGACTCCGCGGCCGGCACCGCGCTGCTCGCCCGCCACTTCCCGCAGTCGTCGGCGAACCCTACCAGCCTGATCTTCCGGTTCTCCGGGCCGGTCTGGCAGCGGCCGGCGGAACTGGCCGCCGCCCAGCGGGAGCTGGCGGGCAACCGGCTGTTCACGACCGTGACCGGGCCGCTCAACCCGGTCGGGGCGGCGATCCCGCCCGCCACCTACGCGAAGCTGCACGCCCAGCTCGGCCCGGCCAGCGCGCTGCCCCCCGTGCCCCCGGCCGGTGTCAGCGGCCAGCAGGCCGCCCTGTACCAGCTGTACCGGGCGTCGGCCAACTACGTCAGCGCGGACGGCCGCACCGTGCAGTACTCGGCCGGCCTGCGGGCCGGCGATCCCGGCAGCACCGCCGCCATGCGGGCGGTGCCCGCGGTGCGGCAGGCCACCACCGCGGTGGCAGCCTCCGTGCATGCCAGCGACTCCGCGGTCGGCGGGCAGGCGCCCGCCCTCTACGACATCAGCAGCATCTCCAACAGCGACCTGACCCGGGTGATCCCGATCGCGATCCTGGCCATCGGGGTGCTGCTGGCCCTGGTGTTGCGGAGCCTGGTGGCCCCGCTCTACCTGATCGCCTCGGTCGGGATTTCCTACCTGGCCGCGCTGGGCCTGGCGGTGGTGCTGTTCGTGGTGATCGGCGGCAGCGGCGGGCTGGTGTTCTTCCTGCCGTTCCTGATGTTCATCTTCCTGCTGGCGCTGGGCGAGGACTACAACATCCTCGTGATGACCAGGATCCGGGAGGAGGCGCGGCGGCTCCGGCTGCGGGACGCGGTGTCCCGCGCGCTGGCGGTGACCGGCACCACGGTGACCTCCGCCGGGCTCATCCTGGCCGGCACGTTCGTGGTGTTCGGGGTGGTGGCCGGGCGCGGGAACGGCGGCAGCCAGTTCCGTGACATCGCGTTCGGGCTGGCGCTCGGCATCCTGATGGACACGTTCCTGGTGCGGACCCTGCTCGTGCCCTCGACCGTGGTCTTGCTGGGCCGGGCGAACTGGTGGCCGTCGCGGCTCAGCCCGGCCCCGGCCGGTTCACCCGCCGCGGCCGGTTCAGCCGCCGCGGCCGGTTCAGCCGCCGCGGCCGGTTCAGCCGCGCCCGCCGGTTCAGCCGCGCCGGCCGCCCGGAGCGGGGGCCCGGACGGCCGGCCGGCCCGGGCGGCAGGCGGGGAGCGGGAAGCGGTGACCCAGACTCCCAGCGACCTGCGCTAGCGGGTGCCCGGCTGCCCCCCGGGCCACCCGGGCCGGCGCCCGAGTACCCGGGTTGGCTGCGCGGCCGGGCCCGCCGCCGATACTGTGCTTGAACTGCAGGACATGCCGCGCGATGTGCTGGCCAGAAGAGGCCGGGACCGCCAGACTCGGCTACGGGGAACTCCGGGCTACGCCTTCGCCCAGCAGCAGGGCACGCCGGCCCCGCCAGCGGCGCAGGAGGGACGCTATGCAGGAACTGCGCCTCGTCGCGGTGAGCGAGGACGGCTGCTACGCCGTGCTGGCGGTGCCAGGGCGTAGCGGCCGGTTCCTGCTGCCGATCGATGACCGGCTGCGGATTGTGGCACGCGGGCAGTTCTCCCGGCTCGCCCAGTACGAGATCGAAGTGGAGAATCCGTTGCGACCCAAGGAGATCCAGGACCGGATCCGTGCAGGTGAGACCGCTGACGAGATCGCGGACGCAGCCGGAATCCCGATCGAGCGGGTGCGCCGTTTCGAGGGGCCGGTCCTGGCGGAGCGGGCGTACCGCGCCCAGGAGGCGCAGGGCGCTACGGTCCGCCGGCAGGGCGACTCCGGGCCCGGCCAGCGGCTGGGGGATCTGCTCTCCGGCCGGCTGCAGGACGTCGGTGCCAGCCTGGAGGAAGCGGAGTGGGACTCGCGCAAGCGGCCCGACGGGACCTGGCAGGTCCAGGTCTCCTTCACCACAGGCGATGAGCAGCAGTCGGCCGAGTGGGCCTACGACCCGCAGCGGCGCCACGTGACACCCGCCGACGACATCGCCCGGTGGCTGTGCCTGCCGGACGAGGAACTGCCCTGGCCAGGCGGAGGACCGCAGGTGGCCGCCGCCACCGTCACCCCGATCGCCAGCCGGCTGGGGGCTCCGGCCCCGGCCGACGAGCCACCGCCAGCCCCGGAATCCGAGTCGGCCGCCATACCCGCCCAGGCCAGGCCCGCCGCCGGGGAACGAGGCCAGACGCGGGCACCGGCCGCGGCCGACAACCCGCCGCCGCCACGGGGCCGGGGCGGCCGGAAGGCCGCTGGCGGCCGGGCCCGGCGATCCTCGGTCCCGTCCTGGGACGAGATCATGTTCGGCACCTCCCGCCAGCCGGAATAGCCGCGCCGTACCGCGTACCATCGGCCACGGCGGTGTCCGCCGGCCGCGCCCGGCGGGCTCGGATCAGCAGGCAGATGGAGATGAAGGTGACGGCGTGGGCCGGTTGAGGAGCACGCTCGGAAGCCTGGCGCGGCCAGCTGCGGTCAGCCTGGCCGCTATCACCCTGACTGCCGGCTGTGGCCTGCTGGGCGGCCCGAAGACGGTGAGCGAAAACGTCCCCGACATCATGACCGTCACCAGCCCGGTATTTAACCGCTCTGTCATCGGGCCTACCTACACATGCCACGGCCGCGGGAAAAGCCCCGCCATTCGCTGGTCGGGGGCACCACCACGGACGAAGGCCCTCGCGCTGGTCGCTGATGATGCGGCGGCCCCTATCACGCCGTTTATCTACTGGATCGTATTCAACATCGGGCCGCAGACGACCGGTATTCAGGACGGCCAGATTCCGCCGGGCGCACGTCAGGCCAGCAATAGCAGGGGCAAGCTTGGCTACGATCCGCCCTGCCCGGCAAAGCCTGGCCACGTCTACCGGTTTACCGTTTACGCTCTCAGTTCCCCGCTTAAGCTCCCCGCCGGGGCCAGCGCTAAAACGGCGTGGGTGGCAATCGCGCGGACGGCAATCGCGCGCGGAAGGCTCACCGCTAAAAGCAACTAGTAATCGCTCGGTTGCAGAGAGTAATGATCTAGGGTAAAAGTTCGGTGTTCCGGTGACAGCGGCCATAGCAGTCAGCGAGAATCCTGTCCGAGTCCAGGCGCTAGCTATACACAAGGCTCACGCCCAAGGCCACGTGGGCTCGGGCTAGCGTCACCCAGCAGGCCATAGCTCGTAAGGTGGTGCGATGGTTCTGGTCGCGACCGGTATCGCCGCCGTTATCGTCGTGATTCTCGTCGCCGTTATCATGAGCATCCGCCTCGGCCGGCGCGACTCGGACTTGGACGATATGGGTAGCGGCGGCGACCGCGACCTGGAACTGCGCGGCTCGCGGAGCCCTGCGGCGGGCCGCCGGGGCAGCGGGCGGCCGGCTGGCTATGACGACGGGCCCGGCCCTTACCGGGGCCGTGGCGAATGGCCAGCGGACCGCGGCCGCTCCGGCCCGCGAGACCGGGACCGCTCCGGCCCGCGAGACCGCG
>JAIRTY010000117.1 GCA_031254715.1 Nocardiopsaceae bacterium
CAGGCCGAGGCCACCAGCGGGGACCCGGCCGACCCGGGCTACCTGGCCGCCCGGGCCGAGGCGTCCAGGCTGGCGGCCGAGGCGCTTGGGCGCCCGCTGGCCGCGCACCGGCTGGACGCCGTCATCACGCTGACCGCCACCCCGGCCTGGCTGACCGACTACCTGCTGGGCGACCACGGCGTGTTCCACACCTCGGGGCTGGCCGCGGTGTCCGGCTACCCGTCGGTCACTGTCCCGGCCGGAGGAGTGGCCGGCCTGCCGGTCGGCCTCTCGTTCACCGGCCCCGCCTGGAGTGAGCCGCGGCTGATCGCGCTGGCGCACGCGTTCGGGCAGTATGCGCCCGCCCGGCTGGTCCCGGCCCTGCGCGCCAGCCATGACGGGCCGCCAGGGAGCCCGGCCGTGCACCCGGCGGGCACCCCGGCTGCCGCCAGCGCTTCCGGCACGCCGAGATAGCCTGCGCTCATGTATGCGTGGCGCGGGACAGATGTGCCTTCGCTCCCGGGCCGGGGCGGTGTCGTGCGGGTGCGGGACACGGCGAGCGGCGAACTGGCCCCGGCAGCGGCCGGGCACCAGGCGACGATCTACGCCTGCGGTATCACCCCCTATGACGCCACCCACATCGGTCACGCCGCCACCTTTCTCGCCTGGGACCTGCTGGTGCGCGCCTGGCGGGACGCCGGCCACGACGTCAGGTACGTCCAGAACGTCACCGACGTGGACGACCCGCTGCTGGAGCGGGCGCACCGGGACGGCGACGACTGGCGGGAACTGGCCGGCCGGGAGGTCGCCAGGTACCGCACCGACATGGAGTCGCTGCGGGTGCTGCCGCCCACCCGGCTGGTGGGCGCGGTGGAGGCAATGCCGCTGATCGAGCGGTTCGCGCTGGCGCTCGCCGACCGCGGCGCGCTCTACGACCTGGAGGGCGACCAGTACTTCTCGCGCACCACCGATCCGGCCTTCGGGGCCGTGTCCCGCCTGGACCTGACCACGATGCTGGCCCTGTCCGCTGAGCGCGGCGGCGACCCGGGGCGGGCCGGCAAGAAGGACCCGCTCGACCCGCTGGTATGGCTGGCCGCCCGGCCGCAGGAGCCGAGCTGGGGGTCCGCGTTCGGCGCCGGGCGGCCAGGGTGGCACGTGGAGTGCGCGGCCATCGCGGCCGAGTACCTGGGGGACCGGTTCGATGTCCAGGCCGGCGGGACCGACCTGATCTTCCCGCACCACGAGATGAGCGCCTCGCACGCCCGGGTCGCGCTGGGCGACGGGGGAGCCGCCCCGGAGGTCTTCGCCCGCTGCTACGCGCACGCCGGGATGGTCAGGCTGGCAGGCGAGAAGATGTCCAAGTCGCTGGGGAACCTGGTGTTCGTCTCGTCCCTGCTGGCGGGCGGCGCTGACCCGGTGGCCGTGCGGCTGGCCATCCTTGCCCATTCGTACCGGGACGACTGGGACTGGACGGAACCGGGCCTGTCAGCGGCCGCGGACCGGCTGGCACGGTGGCGGGCAGCGGTGAGCAGCTGCCTGTCCGCCCCCGGCAGCGGCGGTCAGGCGGGTCCGCTGCGATCCGATCCGGCGCGTACCGGTCCGGTGCCGTCCGGTCCGGCGGCGTCCGGTCCGGTTGCGTCCGGTCCGGTTGCGTCCGGTGAGAGCGTGCTCGCCGGGGTACGGGAGCGGCTCGCCGACGACCTGGACGCGGTCGGCGCGCTGGCCGTGATCGACCGCTGGGCCGGCGCAGTGGCCAGCGCCGCCTCCCTGCCCGCCGATGCGGCAACGGCCGCCGCCCTGGTCAGCGACACCGCCGACGCCCTGCTCGGCATCGCGCTCTGACCTGGCCTTCCCGACGGCATGACAGGCGAGGGCGGGCGACGTCGAGTGCGACACCACGTCGGCCAGCCCCCGCGATTGCGCCATTCTCATCCACGACTACCTGGACAGCGGGCAGGTCCCGGCTGCGTTTGACCGGCTGCGTTCGCTCCTTCCCGGCGCTGACCGGTGAGGGCACCTGGGCGGGGGCAGGGCCGCCGGGTGCGGGTGGTGGCGGCATTCGGTGGTCGCGGCGGCGGTGACACGCGCTAGCTGCTGCGATATCGTGATATCCCTGCCGATATCACTTGCATGGAGCGCCTCATGTGTCCTGCCCGAGACGAGCCGGAACCGTCCCAGCCGGCGGCCGCCAGCGGCGATCCCGTTCCGAATGAGGAAGAGGATGCGGTGGCGGTCCTGGTCGGTGCGGTGAGCGCGCTTCCGCCCGCCGACCGCGACCTCGTGTACCGGTGGCTGCTGCGCCGGGATGAGGCACCGCCGGTCCCCGGGCGGCGGGGCGGGTGGCAGCGGGCGGCGATGGTGGCCGGGCTGCCCCTGCCGGACGCGATAAAGGCGCTGCAGGCGGCGGGGCCCGGCGGGCAGCAGATGGTGCCGGTGCGGTTCCCGGCGGAGCAGCACGCGCAGCTGCGGGAATGGTGTGCCGGGCACGGGTTCTCGATGGCGACGGTGATCCGGGGCCTGGTGGCGCGGTTCCTGGAGGGCCAGCACGGCGCCCCGGCTGAGCCTTCCGCGTGACCGCGCCTGGTGTGTTGTCAAGCCGTTTTGGCTGGCTGTGGATGCCGGTGCTAAGAATGGCCAGTTATCCACAGAGCGCGCTCTGGTCCTGATCCCTGGCAGCTGGCGGGGCCAGCCTGGGGCGCATGGACAACATGCAGCCCCGCCGTTCCGGCGGTTCTCAGACCTCTGGCGCAGCCGGTCCTGGCCAGTCCTCGATCCGGCTCAGTGCCCCCGCCGATGTGCTCGCGGTCGTGCCGCACCTGCTCGGCTTCCATCCCGAGCGGAGCCTGGTGGTGCTGGGCGCGGCGGGCCCGCGGGCGCGGATCGGGCTTGGCTTCCGCTACGACCTGCCTGACCCGCCCGACCCCGCGGTGGCGGCCGGGATCAGCGAGCATGCCGCCTCCGTGCTGCGGCACCGGCGGCTGAAGACGGTGATCGGCGTCGGCTACGGGCCCGGCCGCCTGGTCACGCCGCTCATCGACGTGCTGATCCCCGCCCTGCGGCGGGGCAAGCTCTCGGTACGCGAGCTGATCAGGGCCGAGGACGGCCGGTACTGGTCTTACCTGTGCCAGGATCCCGGCTGCTGCCCGGCCGAGGGAGTCAGGTACGACGCCGCCTCGCACCCGGTCTCGGTCGCGATGACCGAGGCTGGCCTGGTTCCGCATCCCGACCGGTCATCGCTGGCCGGCACCATCGCGCCGGTCACGGGCGCGGCCGCGGCATCGGCGCGGGCCGCTGCCGACCGGGCCGGCGACCGGGCCGCACGCCTGCTGGCGCGGGCGGGCCGCGGCGGCTCCGGCAGCGTCAAGGAGCTGATCGCCGCCGAGGGCAGGCAGGCCGTCAGGCAGGCGATCGCCGCCTACCGCGGCGGCCGCGCGATCAGCGACGACCAGGTCGCCTGGCTCGTACTCACCCTGGCCGAGCCGCAGGTGCGCGACGATGCCTGGGTGCGGATGGACGCCTCGCACACCCAGGCCCAGCTGCGGCTGTGGACCGACGTGGTCCGGCGGGCGGAGCCGGGCCAGGTGGCGCCGGCCGCCTCGCTGCTCGCCTTCACCGCGTGGCAGGCCGGGGATGGCGCGCTCGCCAGCATCGCGGTGGAGCGGGCGCTGGCCGCCGACCCCGAGTACTCGATGGCGCAGCTGCTGCGCGACATCGTGGATGCGGGAGTGCCGCCCTCGGAAGCCAGGCTCGCCATGACGCCGCGGGACGTGGCTCGCAGCTACCGGCGGGGCGACCGCGCGGGCCGGGCAGGGCG
>JAIRTY010000121.1 GCA_031254715.1 Nocardiopsaceae bacterium
GGGACTGGCTGCGGGAGAGGCGAGGCGGGTCCGGTTCCGTTGCCGGCGACTCCGGCCGGGGCCCACGGTGCCGGGCTGGACCCCGCGGCTGGCCCGCCCGCCGCCGGGACCGGCTGCCAGCCGCCAGCTTCCGGTGGCGCCGTCCCGTTCCGCTGCCCATGTCCTGACGGCGGGAACGGCGACGGCGCGCCGTTCGGGAAGGCCGGCGCCGGCCCGCCCTCCGAGCTCGCCCGCTGGAGCGGCATGTCCCGCCTCTCCTCGGCCAGCCCGGTGATCTCCTCGCGCGGGGTGAGCAGCTCGAAAACGCCCCGGTCCACCTGCCAGTAGCCGAGCTCGGCCGCCCGTGCCGGGTCGGTGCCCAGGTAGGCGATGTGCAGCCGGTCGCCGAGATCGTCCAGCACGACGCACCGGTCGCCGCGGAAATGACCGACCGGGCGTGACTCCCACAGCGCGTCGATCTCGGCCCGGATCACCTGCTTGCGCCAGTGGCCAGGGGCCGGTTCGAAGCCCAGTTCCTCCGGTGGCGGGCAGGCCGCGAACAGGACCACGTCGCCGTAGCCCGGGCCGACCCCGGCCTCATAGGGGACGCCCCGGTAGGTGGCCATCAGCCGGAACCGCATGGTCAGCGCCTTCTCGCGGGGACGAGCCACACCTGGCCGTCGTACCGCGCGATCGGCTCCTCGCCGGCGGCGGAGACCCGGCAGATCTCGGCGCCGACCGGGATCGGCAGCGGCAGCGCGTAGTGCTCCCGCACGCTCGCCCGGACGTGCGGCTCCTCCGGTGGCGGTACCAGCGCCCCGGTCATGTCGATGGCCAGCCATCGCAGCAGGTAGACCTCGGGCATGCCGCGGCTGAAGTCGGATCCCGGGTAGCCGAGGCCGAGCGCGTCATAGTAGGCGGCCGGGTCGCGGAACGGGCAGTCGCGGGCGTCGTAGAGGTATCCGGCGATCACTGACCGCTGCCCGTTCAGATAAGGCTCCACCAGCCGGGGCGGGATCACCTTCAGCATCGGCGTCCCCGGCGCGATGGTTACTGGCAGCTGCTCAGCCTGCGTCACTCGCTCCTCTGGTGATCGGCCCTGCCTGGCCCGCCATAAGGCGCTGCAGGCACCGCTGCCCTGCAGTTAACGCGGCCCTTCAGGGCAAAAGAGTTTCATACGGGGCATACGCTGACAACCGCTTCGCCTTACTGCCCGCCCTGCCGGCCGCCAAGCGGGCCGGGCAGGCCGGGCCCGCGGCAGCGAGCACACGGCCGGCGCCGGATCAGGTCGTGCGGGTCACGCCGGCTGGGCGGGCTCGCTCGCGCCGAGCACGGCCAGCAGCTCGGGCATCTTCCCCAGCAGCCGTGCCCCGGTGATGGGGTTGGTGTAGTCGCGGGTGTGCACGATCTGGCCGTCCCGGACCGTCATGACCATGACAAAGCGCTGGGAGAACGGCTCGGCCGTGCTGGCAAGGTGCCCGTGCAACTCATATTCGGCGATCACCACCCCGGGGCCGGTGGTCTCATGGATGGTGACATCGGTCAGGCGGGTGTATCGCCTGACCGCGGCGCCAGCCCGGAACCGTGCCCGCAGTTCCTCGCGCGTGGTCTCGATCCGGGCGGGATACAGCGGCGCGACCGCAAACGGCATCTCGATGACGACCTCCGGCGCGTAGCAGTCCGCGATGTCGCCGGGGTCCGGGCCGGTAACGGCCCGCAGCAGCCGCTCGGCAACCTGGCGCGGGCTGGCAGTGGCGGACGTCATGATCAGGTTCCTCCCAGTCGTCGCCGGATAGAATCGGAGACAGCACCCCGGTTAGAGAGTACCGGAGACAGCGCCCCGGTTAGTGCACGGGCCAGGGAGGCGTCGGGGAATGGCAGGCAGCAAGCCGGTGCGGGCAGATGCGCGCCGCAACCGGGAGCGGCTGCTGGCAGCGGCCTCGGCAGCGTTCGCCACCGAGGGGCTGTCGGTGCCGCTCGATGAGATCGCCGTCCGGGCCGGGGTGGGGCCGGGCACGCTCTACCGGAACTTCCCCTCGAAAGAAGCGCTGTTGGAAGCGGTCCTCCAGGACCGTCTCCAGCGCCTCGCCGAGGACTGCGAGGCGCTGTGCCATGCCGAGGACCCCGCCGGCGCCCTGCTGAGCTTCATCGGTCAGCTCGTCGCCCAAGCCGCGCCCAAACGCGACCTGGTCGAAGCCCTGGGCATCGGTGGCGCCGACCTGAACGCCACCCTGGCCGCGTCGACCACCCGGCTCCGGAACGGGATCGGCCAGCTTCTCGCCCGCGCCCAGCGCACCGGTGCCATCCGCTCCGACATCACCGCCGCCGACCTGATGGCTCTCATCAGCAGCGTGCTGGCCGCCCTGGGCTCCGGGGCACACCGCCAGGCAGACCCCGGGCGGGTCGTCGCCGTGCTGAGTGACGGGCTGCGGCCGGGGCCTTAGCCCGGCCTTAGCCCGCCGCGACGGCCGGTCTCAGCTGAGGTGCAGCACGATCCGCCAGGCAGCCAGCGCCGTGATCACGTTGCTGGCGGCGCGGCGTGACGGGGCTGCTGGTGCCCTAGGGTTGTGCTGTGTCGTGGCAGAACGAGGGCCAGCCGCGCGATAACGGCGATGACGGCAGTGCCGACGCGGGCGTGGCCGCGGCGCTGGCGGCCTACGCCGCGGGCGAGGGGAGCGAGCACGCCGCGCTGACCGCGCTGGCGCGGTCCCGGCTGCTGGTACCGGTCGTGGCCGTGCCCGGCGGCGAGGCGCCCGCTGCGGATCCCGGGCCTGCCCCGGCCGGGGCCGCTGCTGGCCGCGCGCTCGGCAGGGGCGGAACGGGCAGCGCGCACGGCAGTGGCGGCCCCGGCCGAAGGGGCGCCGCCGTCACCGAGATGGCGTTGCCGACGCTGGTCGGCAACGATGGCCGGACCGCCGTGCTGGCCTTCAGCTGCCTGGACTCGCTGGCCCGGTGGCGCCCGGATGCCCGGCCGGTGCCGGTGCCGGCGGCGCTGGTCTGGCAGGCGGGAGCGGCCGAAGCGGACGCGGTGGTGGTGGACGTGGCCGGGCCGGTGCCGCTGGCCGTCGACGGCGCCCGGCTGGCGGCCATGTCGGCGGGCGGGCCAGCACCGCCGCCGCACCAGGACCCTGACGTGCTGGCCGCCGCGCACCGGGTAGCCGGCGGCGAGCAGGTGATCAGCGGCGTCGCGGTGGCGCCTGGCACCGGCGGCAACGACCTGACCCTGCGGCTGACGCTCGCGAGCGGGTGTTCCGCCGCCAGCCCGGCGGCGCAGGCGGCGGCCCGGCGGGCGGCCGGGGAGCTCGTGGCGGCCGCCGGCGGCAAGCTCCGGCGCGGCGTCGAGGTGATGCTGATCACCGGCGGTGCACGGTGACCGGGGTGCGGTGGCTGACCGCCGGCGAATCGCACGGGCGGGCGGTCGTCGGCATCTGCGAGGGGATCCCCGCCGGGGTCGAGGTCACCACCGCTGACATCGCGGCCGCGCTGGCCCGCCGCCGGGCCGGCTATGGCCGGGGCGCGCGGATGAAGTTCGAGCAGGACGAGGTCGAGATCACCGGGGGAGTCCGGCACGGGCGGACCCTCGGCAGCCCGGTGGCGATCAGGGTGGGCAACACCGAGTGGCCCAAGTGGGAGCTGGTGATGTCGGCCGACCCGGTGGATCCGGCGGCCCTGGCGGGCCTGGCCAGGAACGCCCCGCTCACCCGGCCCCGGCCCGGTCACGCCGATCTCGCCGGCATGCAGAAGTACGGCCACGAGGACGCCCGGCCGGTGCTGGAACGGGCGAGCGCGCGGGAAACCGCCGCCCGGGTGGCGCTGGCGGAGGTCGCACGCTGCTACCTGCGGCAGGCGCTCGGCATCCAGATCGTCAGCCACGTGGTGGCGATCGGCGCTGTGCGCGCGCCCGAGGGGCGCGCGCCCTGCCCGGACGATGCGGCGCGGGTGGACGCCGACCCCGTGCGCTGCCTGGATCCGGCGGCGAGCGGCGCCATGCGGGCGGAGATCGACGCGGCCCGCGTGGACGGCGATACGCTCGGCGGCGTGATCGAGGTCCTCGGTTACGGCCTGCCGCCAGGGCTCGGCAGCCACGTGCACTGGGACCGTCGGCTCGACGCGCGGCTGGCGGCGGCGCTGATGAGCATCCACGCGATGAAGGGGGTCGAGATCGGGGACGGCTTCGCCACCGCGGCCCGCCGGGGCTCGCAGGCGCACGACGAGATCGAGCTGGCCGGCCCAGCGGACGCCGGCCCGCCACCCGCCGTCTCCACGGGCCCGGCCGGCGGCGTGCGGCGGCGGACCAACCGCGCGGGCGGGGTCGAGGGTGGCATGAGCACCGGCGGGGTGCTGCGGGCCCGGGTCGCCATGAAGCCGATCTCCACCGTGCCGCGCGCGCTGGACACCGTGGACGTGAGCACCGGCGAGCCCGCCAAGGCGATCAACCAGCGCAGCGACGTCACCGCAGTGCCCGCCGCCGGGGTGGTGGCCGAGGCCATGATGGCGCTGGTGCTGGCGGACGCGGCGGCCGAGAAGCTCGGCGGCGACTCGGTCGCCGAGGTGCGGCGCAACCTGCGCGGCTACCTGGACTCGCTGGTGATCACGTGACCACCCGGCCGGTTGCCGTCCTGATCGGCCCGCCTGGCGCGGGCAAGTCCACCATCGGCCCGCTGCTCGCCGACCTGCTGGGAACCAGCTTCCTGGACACCGACGAGATCGTGGCGGCCGAGGCGGGCAAGCCGGTCGGGGACATCTTCATCGAGGACGTCGAGGAGGCGTTCCGGGCGCTGGAGCGGGCCGCGGTCGCCCGCGCGCTGGCGTCCCACCCGGGCGTGCTCGGGCTCGGTGGCGGCGCGGTGCTGGACGAGGGCACCAGGAAGCTGCTCGCCGGGCACCGGGTGGTGTACCTGCGCACCGGCTTCGCGGCCGCCGCCCGCCGCGTCGGGCTCGGCGCGCCGCGCCCGCTGCTGGCCGTCAACCCGCGGGCCCAGCTGAAGGAACTACTGGAGCAGCGCCTGCCCATCTACGAGTCGCTCGCCTGGGTCACCACCGACACCGACGACCGCGAGCCGGCTGAGATCGCCGGCGAGCTCGCGGCAGCGCTGGCCGCCGAGATGGCGGCCGAGTCCGGGGAGGGCGCCGGTACCAGCCCGGACCCGGACCCTGGCGTGCCGCCGGACCCTCCCGCACCGTGAGCGTGACCCGCGTCCAGGTCGGCGGCGAGCATCCCTACCCGGTCGTCGTCGGCACCGGGGTGCTGGGCGAGCTGCCGTCCCTGATCGGTCCCGGGGTCCGCACCGTGGTCGTGATCCACCCGGCCGGCCTGGCCGCGATCGCGCGGCCGGTGTCCGGGGCGCTGACGGCCGCGGGTGCTCCGGTGCGGATTTCGGGGAAGGTTTCCTGGGACGGAGAGATTGATGCGCGAGTCGACGGAAAGCTGCCCGCGGGGATGGTGCGTTTCGTGGTTCCGGATATTTTTGAAAAGCTGGACGGCATTGTGACGGCTGAAGTTCGCGTCACGGGGAACGTATCCGATCCGATAATCGTCGGGACGGGCCGCGCGGAGGAAGGGATTTTGTCGTTCAAGGGGTATGCCCAGCAGTTCGAGGGGCTAAAGGGAGAAGCGATCCTCAGCCGCGAAAAGATAGTGATTGAGCGTTTCGAGGGAAGGAGTGGAGGCGGGTATATCGACGGCTGGGGCGAGATTCCATTGCAGGTAGACGCCGGGCAGCGTTTGTATTTTGCCGTTGATTTCTTCGACGTACGGTATCCCT
>JAIRTY010000225.1 GCA_031254715.1 Nocardiopsaceae bacterium
GCTGGCGGTGAAATCATCGCCGTTGTGCCATTTGACGCCGGGCCGCAAATGGAAGGTGTAGGTGAGGCCATCCGAGCTGACGTCCCACGACTTCGCCAGCGCGGGCTCCACGTCCAGGCTCGGCGAGAGCCGCACGAGGCCCTCGAGCACGTTGACCATTGCGCTCATCTGCGGCGAGGCCACTATGAGCTGGGGATCCAGTGACGTGAACGCCGAGATGTTCCAGGCCGCGGTCAGCGTCCCGCCCCGCTTCGGCGTGCCGCCCGCCTGGCTCCCCTGACTGCCCGGTGAGTTCCCCGACGCGCAGGCGGCCAGCCCTAAGGCCGCGACCGAACTGCCCGCGAACTTCAGCAGGGTTCGCCTCGATACATGGCTGCCGCTGAGTTCCGCCCAGTCCAAGTCCATCGCTCTATTCCTCCCTCACCGGATGACTCGGTGCGTCCGAGTTCCGGTGTGCTCACAGACGAGCGCTGCCATCTGCCTGGCGCGCGGCATGTGCACAGAGGGTAGGAGCCGGGGGAAAGGGCCTTCAACGGCCGTTTGGCGGACAAGGCCGGTCAAGCTTCCGACAGTTGTTGCTTGATCTGTGTACGAGGTCACCGCCGTTCTGGGTGAGCGCTAAACGGGCATTGGAGGAGCCAGGGCCGGTCAGCACTCGCATAAGAATCGCTGCTTACCACTGCTGGCCGGAGGGCTGGTGGGCAGGAACGCTGAGACGGTTGAAGGCGTTAATGGCGGCGATCTCGAGGAGCAGGGCGGCGAGCGCCCGCTCATCGTAGTGCCGGGCGGCCTCGTCCCAGACCTCGTCGGGGACCGGGTCGGGCCGGTCGGCCAGCCGGGTGACAGCCTCGGTCAGCGCCAGCGCGGCCCGCTCGGCGCCGGTGAAGTACGGCGAGTCCCGCCACGCCGCCACCGCGAAGACCCGGTCGTCGCTCTCGCCCGCCTTCTTGATGTCGCGGGAGTGCATCTCGGTGCAGACGCTGCAGCCGTTGATCTGGCTGGCGCGCAGGCGGATCAGGTTGGCCGTCGTCTCCGGCACGCCCGCGTTCTGCGCGCTCCTGGCAAAGGCGATCAGTGCCTTCACCGCGTCCGGCGCGACCACCCCGATGCTGGTCATCCGTGCCTGCAAAGTCTCGGTCACTGCATCCTCCACTGGGTTCCGGTGCCGGTGCCCATCACACCGGCGGGTTTGCTCCGTCACCGCTATGACACGGGCCGGCGGAGGAAGGTAACAGTGAGCGAACAGGACTTGCCGGCCCAGCGGTTCGAGTCACCGCCGTCATGCCGCAGGCTGTCCGAGGAGTCGTCCTCGGCCCCTAGCGGCGTGACAGCAGCCAGTAGGCCAGGCCCGCCGGCGGGCAGACGCACAGCAGCAGGCACAGCAGGCACGGGTCCAGGTTCGTGGCCGGACGCGCCTGCTGCTTGTCGGCGGGCAGGTCGCCGGTGAGGGCGCGCAGCTGGTCCCTGGTCTGCGCCGCGTAGGCCGCGCCGGCTCGTTCCTCCAGCTCGGCCTGGGTCAGCCGGCCGTCCGCGAAGTGGCGTTGCAGGAGCGCCACGACCTGATCCCGTTCGGCGTCGGAAGCTCGGACGGCGGGGACGGCGGGTGGGGTGATGGCATCACTCATGCTGGGCTCCCTGGCGGGATGTCGGCTTGGGGGCGGTCTTGCAGGTCGGCCAGGGCCAAGACCACCCGGGTCCAGGTGCCGCCGGCGGCGGGCTCGGCGGGTTCGGCGGGTTCGGCAGGTTCGGCGAACCGGGCGACAAGCTGCTGGATGTGGCCCCGCAGCTCGGCCAGCGCCTCGTCGGTCAGGCGGAACGCGCCGCGGTACACGTCGACCTCCCGGCGGCGGCCAGCCTGCTTCGCCTGGAACGCGGCACTGATGTCCATGCTGGTGGCATCGAGCATCGCGGTCAGGAACGCGGCCGTTTCCTCCGGGCCGGCGTCATCGGCGGGCGGCTCGGCCTCTGCTGGTGCGTAGACCCGCTCGGCCTTGCCGCCGGCCAGCCGCCGGTAGCCGGTGACCTCGACCAGCCCGGCCCGTTCGAGCTGGCGGAGGTGGTAGTAGAGGCGGTCTGCGGGCAGCCCGGCGCAATCGGCCAGTTCCCGCGCTGACCTGGGCGCCTGCCACAGCCACTCCAGCAGCCGGATCCGCAGCGGGTCGGCCAGCGCCTTGTGCACGCCATGCCAGCCCTTCCGGGCTGCGGCGCCGGGCTTGGGCGCGTTCACCTCGCCACTTCCTTACTGGACAAAACTTCTTTCACTGGAAAATATTACAGTAAGCATGCATGCCGTCAAGAGGCGGAACGGCACGCCACAGGCCAGGTGGCGTACGATCGGGCGCGGTATGGGCGCTTATCGATTCGCCGGTCGCGACGGCGCGGAACTGGCTTGCCATGAGACGGGGTCGGGGCGCCCGCTGGTGCTGCTGCACGGCTTCATGGGCTCGGGCTCGCACATGCTCAGCCATGGCCGGACCGGCGAGCTCGCCGGGCAGGGGTATCGCCTGATAGCGCCGGACTTCCGCGGCCACGGGGACAGCGCGAAACCGCACGATCCGGCCGGCTATCCGCCGGACGTGCTGGCCGACGACGGGCTTGCGCTCGTCGAGCAGCTCGGGCTCGGCGACGGGGATTACGACCTCGGCGGCTACTCGCTCGGCGGGCGGATCGTGGTGCGCATGCTGGCGCGCGGCGCCACGCCGGGCCGCGCGATCGTGGCCGGGCAGGGCCTGGCGAAGGTGAGCGGGCCGCAGGGCGGCGGGATGAGTCACCGCGTGCTGACCGCGGTCGTCGACGGGGCCGCGATCGAGCCCGGCTCGCCGGACGCGCGGATGGCGCGCTGGGTCACCGAGTTCGGCGCCGATCCCGTGGCGCTGCTGCAGGTGCTGAACTCGCTCGTGCCGACACCTGAGGACGCGCTGCGGCAGATCGCGATTCCGGTCCTGGTCGCGATCGGCGAGCAGGATGAGCGCTCTGACGCCGACGAGCTGGCCGCGCGCTTGCCCGATGCCCGGTTCGTTCGCATACCTGGCGACCATGGCAGCGCGTTCGCCGCGCCCGAGCTCATTGACGCGTTCGCCGCGTTTCTCGCCGGGCGCTGAGGCGGGGGAGTATCGGCCGCCGCGCGGCACTGGCCTGAAAGAATCGGCCTGTGCGTCACACCGCCAGCGACCCGCCTGCCGAGTCCCCCGACGAGATGCGGGCACGGGTGCTGGCCAGCTTCGCCCGGCAGGCGATGATGGCCACGCTCGGCGCGGAGATGACGTCGGTCACGCCCGGCCGGGTAGAGCTGGCCCTTTGCCATGACGAACGGTTCACCCAGCAGCACGGGTTCATGCACGCCGGTGCGGTAGCTGCGGTGCTGGACAGCGCCTGCGGCTACGCGGCATTCAGCCTCATGCCCCCGGAAGCAGCCGTGCTGACCGCGAACTACACCATCAACCTGCTCGCCCCGGCCGCCGGCCAGCGGTTCAGCGTGACCGGCCAGGTCGTGCGGGCCGGCCGGACGCTGACCGTGTGCCGCGGCGAGGCGTTCACCGACGGCGCCACCACCCCGTTCGCGATCATGCAGGCCACCATGACCGCCGTCTACGGCCGGCCCGGCATCCACCACTGAGGTGAGGCCGTGCGGGCACGCCCGGCTTAGAGGCCGGCCGAGCCGTCGATGACCTGGCGGATCAGGTCAGCGTGCCCGTTGTGCCGTGCGTACTCCTCAACCAGGTGCTGCCACATCCAGCGCACCGAGATGGTCCTCTCGCGCAAGATGAAGGTCTCGTCCAGCTCCGCGCCCGCCAGCGCGGCATCGACGGCCCGGCACTCGGCCCGGTAGCGGTCAAAGTCCTCCTCGGCGCCAGCCGCGCCGGCCTCTTCGAAGTCCGTGTCCGGGGCATCGGATCGGTAGTACAGGTCGGGCACCTGCTCACCCCGGAAGGCCTGCCTGACCCATCCGCGCTCGGTGTCGCTCATGTGCCGGACCAGCCCGAGCAGGGAGAGGTTCGACGGCGGCACGGCGCGTGTGGCCAGTTGGGCGGCGTCCAGGCCTGCGCATTTGCGCAGCAGGGTGGCCCGGTGCCAGTCGAGCCAGTCGCGGAGCATTGCCGGTTCGGGTTCGTTGCGGCGCTCCGGATAGTGCTCCGAGCGCTCCACGTCAGGTGCGATCCAGGTCACTGCGGCAGCCTAGGCGCAGGCCTGACCGGGCCGCCAGCGAATTGTTGCTGGCCGGCCTCTGACCGTGGCGGCGGTGACGCCGAGCACTGGCGGCCTTCACCGGGACGAGTACCAGCGGCGCCCGATCGCAATCGCGGTTGCGATCAGGCATCACGCTCAATCTGCCGGTTTTCCCTCAGAGCCGGGGAGAGGCCAGGTGCCCGGCATTGAGATGTGCTCGTGTGTGATCAGCCACTTGCCGCTTGATCGCCGGCAGCAGACAGTCGATCTTATCCATACGGCGCCATCGAGCCCGTTATTGCGCGTTCCGCTGTCCAGATGAAGCATGTTGGCGAATGCAACATCAGCACTCGCCGCGATGTTCAGTTCGTGCGTTTCCAGGCCGATAGGGCCGTCGTACTCATCAAACCATCGCTTGAAGTTGCGGCGGACCTCATCGGAGCCCACGAACTGGAGCGGGGGCACAACATCGTAATAGACGATACCGGGAGAATAGAGTGACATGAGCCGTTCAATATCCTTTTCCCGGCAGGCGCCGACCCGGCTGTCCAGGAGCGCCCTCACCTCGGAATCGTTCGTGGTCATTACATCCTCCGTTCAACGCGATCGGCGGATCAGGCGGCGCGGCCGGCCTTGAGTGAGGCCGCGGTGTCGACGACGCGGCGGGCCTGGTAACGGACCGCCTGCAGGGCCACCTCACTAGGCGGGCCATCGCCGGCCACGTGAGAGGTGCCGTAGGGATTGCCTGACTGGAACTGAATGGGGTCGGTGTATCCGGGGGGCACGATAATGCCGCCCCAGTGATAGAAGGTATTGCCCAGCGCCAGGAGGGTGGATTCCTGCCCGCCGTGGGCGGTGTTGGAGGCGGTAAAGGCCGAATACACCTTGCTTGCCAGTCCGCCCTGCATCCACAGGGGGCCGGTGGTGTCGATGAAGGCCCTGAGCTGGCTGGCCGGGTTACCGAACCGGGTCGGGGTACCGAACAGCACCACGTCGGCCCAGACCAGGTCATCGAGGCTCACCTCGCCGACCTCAGCGCTGTCCTGGAGGTGCTGCGCCCAGGCCGGGTTGGCGTTGATCGCCTCGGGCGGGGCCAGTTCGGCAACCTTGCGCAGCCGCACGCGCGCGCCGGCCTTCTCCGCGCCCTCGGCGGCGGCTCGCGCCAGCGCATGCACAGTTCCGGTGGCACTGTAGTAAATGATCGCCGCGTTCACGGGTTCCATCGGTTTCCTTCCTTCGACGGGTCTATTCGGTAGGACGACACAGGCCCGCGGGATGTGAGGCGTGGTCCAGGAGGCCTACGCCCGCTGGTACGCCATGCCCGGCGGTAGCTTCCCGGTTTGCGGTGCGTCAGCCGCTTATGCGGCTCAGGCGGGCAATGACGACGAGGTTGTCGGGGGAGGCGCCGTTGGCTTGGTAGCTGCAGGTGACAAGGACGATGCGGTCGGGGATGGTGCTGTCGGATGCCCAT
>JAIRTY010000229.1 GCA_031254715.1 Nocardiopsaceae bacterium
CACCCGGCATGACAGCCACCCGGGCTGCCAGCTCGACCGGGGCGCCGGTGCTCACGATCAGGGCACCATGGTCGATCACGGCGCCGGGGCCGATGCGCACATCACCCACGAGCACGGCAGATGAGGCTACGAAGGCATCCGGCGCAATGACGGGGTCACGATTGCCCATGCGCCCAATATTCCATGGACATCCCGGACAGGCGCTCGAGGCCGATGCCGCCTGCCACAACCACGGCGAGCAAACCCAACTGCAGTTCAGGCGACACCTGCAGCCCGGCGATCACGGTAACCAGGGCCGCAGCGGCTATCCCGAGCCGGGGTAGCAGCGGGCCGGAGCGAAGGATGGCGCGTATCGAGACCACCGCCGCGATGTACAGCGCGGTGCCCGCTCCCAGCAACCAGGCGATCGTCCCGGTGGCGGGCACGCCGGACCTCACGGTGGTCTCCTTGATGCCGGCGGCCAGGACTGTGATGCCGCCGAGCAGGGGCACGAAGGCATACCCGAAGGCGAGCAGGGCCAGCCACGGTCTGCGGGTCGCGGGGGCAGCATCGAGGGCGTGCCTGGCACGCACGTCCTCGCCGTCGAAGTAGAGCCACCACAGGGCGGCGACAACCACCAAGCCGAGGATCGAGGTGACGATGAGACCGGTGCGAAGCCTCTCGTGTTGTATCCCGGCCCCGACGGCCACCACCGACTCGCCGGTGGCGATGAGGACGATCTGGCTGTGCCGTTCGACGAAGTGCGCTACCCGGATCCGGACGTCGCGGACCGCGGCCACCGGCGAAAAGGCCCAGTGCAGCAGGAAGGCCGCAGTCCACAACACCCAGCGCGCGGTGCCGCCTGTAAAGCCAGCGGCCAAGATCAGGCCCGCGGTCATGACGTCATAGAGACCGAGGCGCTTGATCGCCCGCACCGTTCCCTCGTGGCTGGAGCGCAGAAAAAGACCGGTCTGCAACGCGGTCACGATGAGATAGCCCACGCCGAACGCGACCCCCGACGAGCCAAAGGCGCGCGGGATGGCCAGCGCTACCACCAGGAACCCGATCATGCCGACCAGCATCAGCACCCGCAGCGTCACCGCCACCGGCGGCACGGCGTTGGTCAACCAGGCATAGCCGTCATACATCCACCACACGTTGCCGAAGATCAAGACCACCCGAGCCAGACCGGTCCAGCTGGTCTCCGCCACCAGCAGGCTGGTCAGCTGCGTGATCGTGAAGACGAAGACCAGATCGAAGAACAGCTCGATCGTGAGTACCCCCGCCTCGCCCCTGCCCGGCGGTGGCCGATCCGCAGCCTGGGCCTCGCTGTTCAGATGAAACCCCGCCCCGTCGCCATGCCAGCACACTAGTGGCCGGATGCCCTGGTCGGCCCCAGCACGAGGGCGACACGCACCACGGATGAGACTGCGGCCAGTCGCTGTGGGAGGACACCAGCGAGGCGAAGGTGACCACGTTGGACAGGTAGTTGCGGGTCTGCATGTCGAAGCTGCCCCCGCAGGTAATCAGCCGCAGCGCCGGGTAGGCGGTGAAGCCGTAGATGGTGGCGCTGGGGAAGCGGTCCTTGGGGTAAAGCCGGACCCCGGTGACCTTGAATACGGCCACCTGATGATCGGCGAGGGTGACGTCCACCTCATCGCCTGGGTCCAGGGCGCGCCGCGGGCTGGCAGCGGCATCGGGACGACAACGCCGGACGGTGGCTCGGTATCGGGCCGTGACGGTTAGCGCCGGGTGGCACTGCCCCGCCGCCGCCAGCCGAGACCGAGCAAGCCGACGCCAGCCGCCACGGCGGCGCCGCCCGCACCCAACAGGGCGGGATCCGCGCCGCCGGCCGTGCTGCCCCCGCCCGTGGTCGGAGCACCGCTGGGCGGGCAGGTGCGCGGTTCCCAGGGCTTGTCACAGGTGAGTGCCCGGACCATCAGCTGGCTCTGGGCCGGGCCATACCGGGCGCGCAGCGCGGCAATGAAGTCCGACCAGGTGCCGCGGGTCTGTGCGACGGCGCCCGTAACCGCTCGCTGCCAGTTGGTGACACCGCCAGCCGATATCCTCCCCCGGGCCGAAGTGTGCTTGGTGGGGGTCGCCATGCCGGTCACCGGATTGATAGTGCCCCTGTCCTTTTCCAATGTGGCGTGCGTTACCGCCTCCCCGATCGACCCGGCTATCGCGGTTTTGGGTTTGCACCCGGGGGCGCCGGGGACCGTGCCGAGCTTAATGCCGAGGAACCTTACGGTAGTTCCCTCATCGCATGCGGTGACCAGGCCAGGGGGGAACGCTTCGGTGAGCGGAGGGCACACGAAGCCCACGATCCGCCTGAAGGTGCACGTAAAACGTAGGAAGGCCGGCACGCCGGTCTGGCCAAGTCCAGGAGGGTTGGTGACGCTATTCTGGCCGGGAAGCTTGGCATCGGTCCAGTTGCTGTGTGCATAGAAATCCTGTGCCGTATGCAGGCCCCGGCCGAGCTCGTTGATGACCGCGCACTTCGGGTTACTGGGTGTGATCGGCGTGCCGAAGAGGAGATTGCGTCCCCTGAAGAACACACAGCCGAGGGCCGGAATCCCGTCGGCCCTGAGGTTCGGGACCAGTCGTGCGGCCAACTGGACCGCATGCGCCATGCGGTCGGTGACCCCCCGGACGCACTTGCGCAGATTTGCATGGGCTTGCGCCATCGTCTGGCGATAGGTTGGAGCGCCGACGATGTTGAAGTCCCCGTTCATGCAGTGGTTGGCTTCGGGGAACTTGAAGCCGTATCCTGAGCGAGGGTTTACACCGGCGTCGGGTGATTCGACCGCGCCAACAAAGCTGGCGTGGCCGCCGGCGAGCTGGGACATCGACGTACGTATGCCCCGACCTCCCTGGAAGCAGTCAGGCGGAGCGCCCTTGGCGCTGCACGACAGCCCCGCCCGGGTTATGTTCTCGTGCCCATTGGCATCCTTAATGGCCACGAAGCCCCACGCCGGGACCGCCGCGACCCCTATCAGTGCCAGCCCTCCCAGCATGACCAGCGACGCGATCACCGGCCGTGTCCTGATGCGAAGTCCCGCAAATGGTATCGACCGATTCATTCTCATGATTTGCCCCCCGAAGCCGGTTATCCGGCCTGCCCGTCCGGTGGCTAGGAAAACCCTTCGTCAGCAGGCTCGCATACCCGTTTACTGATAGG
>JAIRTY010000254.1 GCA_031254715.1 Nocardiopsaceae bacterium
CACCCGGCAGCGGCTGCCGCCCAGCGGCGAGGGCGCATGCGAGACACTCATCGCGCATGTCATCCGCTCCTGTTCAGACCCGAGTTCGCGCGGTGCAGATCGCCCGGACGTCGCTCGCACAATCGGCGATGATCCGGCCTGGCTGCGGCGTCGAACCGCCGTACCCGGGCCGGTCGTAGCTGATCAGCCGCAGGCTCCGGTCCGCGGCATCGGTCACGTTGGGCATGCCGGCTCCCAGGCGTCTCGGACGACCCGTGTGCGCCCGGCCGCTGTCCGTCCGAAACAGCGTTGCACAGATCGTCGCTGAGTTCGGTGTCAGCCGCCCCAGGATTTACTCGCACCCGGAGGACCGGACTTCGCCGCTCGCCAGGCGTTCGGTCCGGCGCCGCCTGACGGCAGCGGCGAGAGTGTCCAGGACGGTGGCCGTGGTGTCGATGTCCATGCAGGCATCGGTGATGCTCTGGCCGAATACCAGCTTGCCTGGGTCGTCCAGATCCTGCCGGCCAGCTCGCAGGAAGCTCTCTAGCATCACGCCGGCGATGCCCCGCTCCCCGGCGCCGATCTGGTCGGCCAGAGCCTCGGCAACGACCGGCTGCATGCGGTGGTCTTTGCCGCTGTTGCCGTGGCTGGCATCGACCATCACCCGAGGCGGCATCCCGGAGGCGGCCATCGCCGCCAGCGCCGCGCTGACGTCGGTGGCGTGGTAGTTCGGCCCGGATCTGCCCCCGCGCAGGACCACGTGGCAGTCCGGGTTTCCCGCGGTGGTCACCACCGCGGCGGCGCCAACGGGCGTGACGCCGAAGAACCTGTGCTTGCTCGCGGCCGCGCGGCAGGCATCGATAGCGACCTGGACGTCGCCGTCGGTGCCGTTCTTGAACCCCACCGGCATGGACAGCCCGGAGGCGAGCTGCCGGTGCACCTGGCTTTCGGTCGTGCGGGCTCCGATCGCGCCCCAGGCCACCGTGTCGGCGATGTACTGGGGCGTGACCGGATCGAGCCACTCGCAACCAACGGGCAGGCCAAGCTCCAGGACATCGATCAGCAGCCGCCGGGCATTCCGCAGCCCCCGGTGAACGTCATAGCTGCCGTCCAGGCCCGGGTCATTAATGAGGCCCTTCCACCCGGTCACCGTCCGCGGCTTCTCGAAGTACACCCGCATCACGATGAGCAGGTCATCGGCGAGTGACCGGGCAAGGTCTCGCAGGCGGGCTGCGTATTCAAGCGCCGCCACCGGGTCGTGCACCGAGCAGGGGCCGACAATCACCAGCAGGCGGTCGTCGGCCGCCTCCAGCACCGAGCAGACCGCCGCCCGGGCCTGCTCGACCGTCTTGGCCACGCCGGCGGCCAGGGGAAGCTCAGCCAGCAGCGCTGCGGGTGCTAGCAGCGGATCGTACGCCTGGACGCGCGTATCGCTCGTTTGTGGCATCGTGCGTTCCCTCCGGCAACCCCGGCACCCTCACCAGGGAGCCAGGCCCTCTACATGCGAAAAGGACAGAGACGCCGGTCCCTGTCCTCCTGGCTCCGAGTGGTGATTCAGCGCATGAACTCGCCGCTGACCCCACTCAGAGCCAGCGTATAGCGCCAATACCACCGTGACACGGCAGCCACCCTATAGCACCTGCCACACCAGGCTCCCCCCGGCTCAGGGGAGCGCGGTCAGCTGGTGTTGTTGTCCGGAGGTGAGCCGCCGGCAGGCGTAGCTGCTGCCGCTGTTCGGGTCGCCGCTTACGTATGTTGACAGGTACGGGTACACGCAGAGTTGTGGTGAGTGGTTGGCGGAGCCGCCGCTGGCGGGGAGGGTGGCTGGGGCTTGCCCGTTCTCTACCCAGTTGACGACGGCCTGGAGAGGATTTGCCGGTGCTGGGCCAGCCGCGGGCCCGCAGTGCTGCGCTCCGGGGGCGAGGAACAGCCGGGCGAAGGTGTCCGTGTTCCTCGTGCCGAGGGTGTCCTGGACGCGCTGGTAGTAGCTGATCGTTCCTTGCGGGAAGATGAGCTGGTCAGCGAGCCCGTGCCAGATAACGATCTTCCCGCCGTCACGCTCGAAGGCACTGAGATCGGGATTGTCGGTGGCGATCGGGTAGGCGAATTCCGAGACTGACTGCTGGAAGTACCGCACAAACTGCTCGTAGGTGAGCGTTTCCCAGTTGAAGTTGGGGTTCTGCGTCAGCCAGTACTGGAACCATCCGACCGGGATAGGGAAGGGGGACGGGCCCGTTGTCCCGTTTGAGGCGGTCGTGGCGGCCAGCCCAAGCAAGCTCGCGCCCGGCTCCAGCCCGTACCAGAGATGCTTTCCCGCAACGATCGGCCCGTTCCAGATCTTCTCCATCACGGCGGCATCGGCCGGCGTGATCTGGCCGCATGGCGTGACCTCGCCCACTAGCCGGAATGGGTTCCAGCGGCACGCCGCCGGATTCTCGATGACTCCGGACCCGTCTGCGCACGCGGCGATCACCGCGTTCGTGAATGCCTGTTCTTTGCAGCTGGGCAGGAAATCATTGCTCCGGAGCATGACCAGTTCCGGCCACAGCTCCGAGGGGATGAACTTCGTCCAGTTGATCGCCGGCGCGCCCGAAGCGATGCCGTTGTAGTCGGCCGGGTAGCGCTGCGCCTCCATCAAGCCCTGGCGGCCACCGGTTGAGCAGCCGTTGAAGTAGGAGTAGCTGGGTCCGGTGCCGTAGTAGGCGCCGATCACGGCCTTCGCGGTGGTGGTCATCTCGTGGATGCCGATGAAGCTGAAGTCGTTGATCAACTGCGTGTTCAGCGTGTTGTCCGGGTTCAGCGCGAAGGCGCCGAAGAGACTGTTGTTCACAGTGCTGGTGTGGCCGCCGTCGGTGGCGGCGGTGGCGTAGCCAGCTTGAAGCGCGGGAGTGTTCGGTGCGCTGGGGTTCCCGGTCGTGTAACCACCTCCGCCGATGCCCTCAAACCGGCCGTTCCAGGTGGAGGTTGGCAGGAAAACGCCGATATTGACCGCGTCGGCGGACGGCGGGTTGTTGACCGTGAGCTGAACGTCGCAGTACTCAGGCACCGAGGATGTGGCCGCGACCGTCGTGGCGCTGTCGACCGTGGTGTTGGGCACGCCGAGCGCCGTCAGACTTTCGCATGAGCGCACGGGCGTGCTGGTGGTGGCAGCAGCAGGAGCCGCGGGTTGGGTCCCGGTGGCCGCGGCCGCCGGGACCACGCCTGCCAACGGCATGAGGACCGCCAGGCCTAATACCAGGGGAAGACGGCGCAGAAGATTCCTCGTCATTGACGGCTCCCGTTCAGTGCAGGCCACTGAGACACGGCGCTTCCCCGCCTCGGCCCTACGATCCAGATCTTCTACTATTCCGCTCTCTTCAGCAATGGATTGTAGAACTTCATCGGCAGGGGTCCGCGGGGACGAGGTGGACGGGGACGGCCACTGGCTGCTGCTACTCGCCTCCATCCCGGCACAGATGAGGGAGAAGATCATCGAGCGTGGCACTCTCGCCAGGACGGGACAGCGGCCGGGGCCTCTCGGGGCCCCGGCCGCTGTCAGTGCCCCTTACCAGAACCAAATGATGTGCGGCTCCATCTCGCTCCCCATTCTGCGGCGCTACCGGAATACCGGGAACGAAGCTACCGGCTAGCGCTGTCCGATCCCTGTCAGGTCGCTGTCGATGGTGTTCCGCCGCACGGCGCCCCTTGACGGCCGCCGCCGCTGTAGTTACTAATTTACATGTGCTGTTAATCTGACAGCATTTAATCACAGGTGCGGAAGAGGGGGAGGACACAGGCGATGAGCATTCGCGAACGGGCGATCACACGGCGCGGCTTACTGGCGGCAGGGGCAGGAGCGGCGGTCCTCGGGAGTCTCGGGCTGGGCGGCATCGCGCAGGCAGCACCGGAACCCGACCTTGCCAAGCTGACCCCGGCGCAGCGGGCGGGGCAGCGAGTGATCTTCTCCTACCCGGGCGCCACGCCGCCCGCGAGCCTGCTCGGCCTGATCAGCGCCGGCGAGGCCGGCGGAGTGATCTTCTTCGGCGAGAACATCACCAGCCTCAGCCAGATCGCCGGGGTAGTCCAGCAGCTTAAGGCCGCACATGACGAGAGCCCGGTGTCCTCGCCGCTGCTGCTCATGACCGACCAGGAGGGGGGCATCGTGCGCCGGCTTCCCGGCGAGCCCGTGCTGTCGGAGAAGCAGATCGGCTCCTCCTCCGACCCGGGCGCGGAAGCCGCGGCCGCGGGCACCGGAGCGGGAGAGAACCTGGCCGGCGTCGGGATGAACGTCAACCTCGCGCCCGTCCTGGACGTGTTCCGCCAGGCCGGCAACTTCGACGACGAGTTCGGCCGCTCCTACAGCATGGACCCGGACGTCGCGGCCGAGTGCGGCGCCGCGTTCATCTCGGCGCAGCAGCCGCTCGGCATCGCCGCGACGGCGAAGCACTTCCCCGGCCTCGGCGCGGCGACAGTGGATCAGAACACGGACCTCGGCCCGGTCACCCTCGACGTGCCCCTCGCCGACCTGCGCAGCATAGACGAGCTGTCGTTCCAGTCCGCCATCGCGGCGGGCGTGCGGCTGATCATGACCTCGTGGGCCGTCTACCCGTCGCTCGACCCGCAGCTCCCCTCGGGGCTGTCACCGGCGATCGTCGGCGGAGAGTTGCGCCGGCGGCTGAGTTTCCGCGGCGTGACGATCACCGACGCGCTCGAGGCCGGCGCGATAGCGGCCTTCGGCACGCCCGCCCAGTGCAGCGTGCTGGCCGCCCGGGCCGGGATGGACGTGCTGCTGTGCTCGGCGCGCGACGTCAGCGAGGGGCAGGACACCGTCGCCGCGCTCGCCGACGCGCTGCAGCAGCAGGCCCTCAACCCGGGCCAGTTCGAGATCGCGCTGCGGCGAGTGCTGGCGCTGCGCGACAGCCTGTGACCTGACCGAACGGGGCAGCGTCCCGCGGCGGCGGGACGCTGCCTGCCGGGCGGGACGCTGCGTGCCGGGCGTGACCCGGCCGCGATCAGCCGGGCAGCTTCTTCAGCTGCGCCGGCATGGCCTGATCCGCGCCCGGGAACGGCGGTAGCGGCAGCTTCGCCGACGCCTGCTGGGCCGCCAGGTTGGCTGCCCTCGTCGCCGGGTCGCCCCGTCGCCGTTCTCGCCGGAGGCCTCCAGGCTCCCGGCGATCGTTGTGGTGTTGCCCCCGTTCAGGTCCGACAGCACGTTGTCGGACGTGTTGGAGACAAACACATGGCCATGGAAGCCGAGATGCCCAGCGGCCGCGTCAGGCTGCCGCCGCCGGCCGGGAAACTGTAGGGCAGGCCCGTCAGCGTCCCGACCGCGGCCCGGGGGGACCAGCGCCGCGGGTGCCAGGTGGGCCGCCGCGGCGGCAACGGCACCCGCATCAAAGCTGTGGGGAAACGTTGTCTCAGGCTTGACCCGTCCTTTGCGTGCCACCTCAAGAGGCCGCCGCGGGGCGAACGTGTAAACGTTTTCTGCCCCGCCAGGGTTACTGCGCGCCGTCAGGACCGCGGTGCGGGCGGACGCGGTCGCCGCCAGCGCGCAGGCTGGACTCGCGGACCACGAGGCCGGCCTGCAGCTCGGTGGAACGCGGCGGCAGGCTGGGGTCGCCGATGGCCGCCCGGAGCGCGGTCACGGCCTCGCTCGCCAGCTCCTGGACGGGCTGCCGGATCGTGGTCAGTTGCGGGCCGCTGGCCACCGCGAGGAGGGTGTCGTCGAATCCGGTGACAGCCACGTCCCTGGGGACCTGGACGTGGTGCTCCCGCAGCGCCTGCATGGCCCCGACCGCGTTCAGGTCATTGGCGCAGACGATCGCGTCCGGCAGCGGTCTCGCCCGCAGGATGCGCAGCGCCGCCTCGTGACCCCAGTCGAACGAGAAATCTCCCGCATAGATGCGCGAGCCGGCGTCCGGGTCGAGGGCGCGGGCACGGCTCAGGAACGCCTCCAGCCGCTCGCTCGCGGTGGAGATGGCCGGATGCGGGGTGATGTAGGCGAAGCTCCGGCAGCCCTGCTGCGCAAGGTGATCGAGGATCTGCCCGATGGCGTGAGCCTGGTCGACGCCGACGTATGACATCCGGCCCAGCGCCCGCCGGTCGATCTGAATGAGCGGCAGCCGGCTGGCGGCGAGCCGCGCGGCCTGGCGGCTTGCGATCCGGTCGCAGACGCTGATCAGCAGCCCGTCCACCTGGTGGTCGAACAGGTTGCGGACCAGCTCAGCCTCGACCGCGACATCGTTGCCGGCGTCGCAGAGCAGCAGGCTGAAGGAAACCTCCCGCAGCGCGCCCTCGACCGCTTGCACGACGGCCGGGAAGAACGGGTTGGTCAGGTCCGGGACGACCATGCCGATCGTCTGGGTGGCCTGCCTTCGCAGCGCGCGCGCCACCCGGTTGGTCCGGTACCCCAGGCGCCTCGCCGTGACCTCGACCCGGGCGGCGAGCTCGGGGTTGACCGAGTGGGAGCCGGACAGCACCCGCGACACGGTCGCCATGGAGACTCCCGCCGCTGACGCGACCTCACGGATTGTGACCGTGTTCCCACCTCGCAACCGTTCCGTCGCGGGCCCATTGCCAACTAACTGGCGGAAATGATAGCAAGGGCTTCTCGGTCAGAAAACGTTTGCTGAGACGGCGGACCGACAGGCCAGCTGAGTGAGGAGGACGGGTTGGAGACACGCTCACTCGAGGGCCAGGTCATCCTGATCACCGGCGCGACGTCCGGCATCGGCGCGGCCTGTGCCCGTGCCCTCGCTGCCGCGGGTGCCCGCGTCGCCTGCGGCGGACGGCGTCAGGAACGCCTGGCCAAGCTGGCCGATGAGATCGGCCGCGACCGGGTGCTCCCGGTCCGGATGGACGTCCGTAGCCCGGTGGACTCCCGCCGCTTCGTGGACGCGGCGGGCGCCGAGTTCGGCCGGGTGGACGGCCTCATCGCCAGCGCCGGGATCGGCGCCTACGGCAGCATCCTCGATCATTCCGACGACGATCTCGCCACCATGATCGACACCAATGTGAGCGGCACGATCTGGCCGGTCCGCGCGGTGCTGCCACGCCTGCTCGAATCCGGGGAAGGCGGCGACGTGGTCATCATTGCCTCCGTGGCCGGGCTTCGCGGCGGCGGCCACGAGGCGGTGTATGCGGCCACCAAGTTCGCCCAGATAGGCCTGGCAGGTGCGCTGGACAGGGAACTCGCGCCGCGCGGCATCAGGGTGACCAGCATCTGCCCAGCGGCCACCCGGACCGAGTTCGCCATGGGCTACGGGCGCACTCCCGGCATGCCCGAGCTCGGCGACTGGCTGGACCCCGATGACGTCGCCGGAGCCGTCGTGACGGTGCTCGGACAGCCCCGCCGGATGCGCACCCAGCTGTGGAGCATGTGGAGCATGAGCGAAGTGGGCTAAGTCATGCAGGTAATCCCCCAGGCAGCCCCCGCCGGGCCGCGGGCCAACCTCGCGGCTGTGCTCGAACGGCCGCGGCGCATCGAACTGCGAGAGCTGGCGGTACCCAGCCCGGGCGAGCGCGAGCTCTTGATTCAGGTGCGGTCGGTGGGCGTCTGCGGCTCCGACGTCCACTACTACGAGGAAGGCCGGGTCGGCGGCTTCGTCGTCCGGTCGCCGCTGGTGCTCGGCCATGAGGCGGCGGGAGTGGTGGCCGGCGCCGGCCCGCACGCCGGCCGGATACCGCCCGGCACGCTGGTGGCGATCGAGCCCGGTGTGCCATGCCGGGCATGCCCGCAGTGCCGGGCCGGCCGCTACAACCTGTGCCCGGACGTCCGGTTCCTGGCCACCCCGCCGGTTGACGGGGCTTTCACCCGCTACCTTGCGGTCCCTGAGGACTTCTGCTACCCGGTGCCGTCGTCACTGACCGCCGATGCCGCGGCCCTGATTGAGCCGTTGTCCGTCGGCATCTGGGCCTGCCGCCGGGCAGGGATCGGCATCGGCGACCGGGTGCTCATCACCGGCGCCGGGCCGGTCGGGCTGCTCGCGGCGTTCGCGGCCCGCGCCGCTGGCGGGTCCCCGACCGTCTGTGACATCAATCCGGCCCGCCTGGCCCGGGCCCGCGATCTCGGCCTCCAGCACACGGCTAACCTGCGCGAGCAGGACATCGCCGGCCTCGGGCGCTACGACGCCTTCCTCGAGTGCAGCGGTGCCGACGGCATCGCTGCCGCCGGGCTGGCGGCGCTCCGGCCAGCGGGGCAGGCGGTGCTGGTGGGGATGAGCGCCGGCGACGACATCACGCTTCCGCTCTCGCTGCTGCAAACCCGCGAACTGACGGTGACGGGCAGCTTCCGCTACGCAAACACCTATCCGGCCGCCATCGCGCTGGCCGCGACGGGCGCTGTCCCGCTCGCCGGCCTGGTCGACGCGGTCTTCCCGCTCGGCCGGGCCGCCGACGCGCTACAGGCGACCCGCAACGATCCCGCTCTGCTCAAAGTAGTTGTCCACCCCGAGGATGTGGAGAAATGAAATCACGCGCGATGCCCAGGCTGCTGCTCGCCGCAAGCCTCGGGCTCACCCTCGCCGCCGCCACAGCCTGTGTCAGCACCTCCTCAAGTGGCAGCAAGCCGCTCGTCTACTTCATCTTCAACGGCTACACGCCGCCCTACTTCGCCCCCATGGCCAAGGGCATAGCCGATGCGAGCAAGCATTATCCCGGTCTCGACATCAAGACCGTGAGCGCCAACGCCTCCGCGTCGACCGAGATCTCGGACATCAACACCGCTGTCTCGGCGGGCGCCAAGGCCATCATCCTGAATGCCATCGACACCTCGGTGACGCAGGCCGCGAAGTCAGCAGCCAAGAAGGGCATCGCGATCATCACGATCGACCGGGACATCAGCGACCCGAGTGCCCGCTTCGCCTTCATCGGCGACAATGACACCAGGCTGGGCCAGCAGGAGACCACCAGCTGCCTGCAGGGGCTCAAGGCCAGCGGGCTGCCCAAGCCATGGCACGTCGCGGCACTGGAAGGCACGCTGGGCGCCTCCACGGCGGTGGACAGGTACCAGGCGACGCTGACCACGCTGAAGCCCGGCCTCGCCAGCGGGTCGGTCCGGGAGGTGCTCAAGACGTCAGCGAACTTCGACACCGCCACCGCCCAGTCCGTCATGAACACCAAGCTCGCCAGCAGCAACAACGTTCAGGCCGTCATCGCCGGCAACGACGCCATGGCGCTGGGCGTGCTGAACTCGCTCAAGAACCACGGTCTCAAGGCCGGCAAGCAGACTCTCGTCTGCGGTGTGGACGCCCAGCCGGAGAGCCTGGCCGCGATCAAGGCCGGCACCCAGTACAACACGGTCACCCACTCCCCCTACCTGGAGGCGTTCTGGGCCGTGGAGGCGGTCGACAACTACCTCAAGCACCACACCAAGCCGCCAGCCTCCGACCCGCACGGGGACGTGCTGGTCCCGCAGGTCGTCGTGACCAAGGCCAACATCAGCTCGGTCTCGGCGTGGGGGACCCCGAAGACCATTCCCGCACTGCCGTACGGAACCTCAAAGCCCTACCCCGCCGGGTGAGTCGATGAGCACCACGCAGGCACCGGGCAGCACCGCCAGCCAGGCGGTGCTGTCCGCGTCGCACCTGGTCAAGCGCTTCGGCGCGGTGACCGCGATCGACGATGTCACGCTCGATATCTTCCAGAACGAAGTGCTGGGAATCGTCGGCGACAACGGTGCAGGGAAATCAACGTTCCTGTCCCTGCTGAGCGGCTACCACCACCCCGATGCCGGTGAGTTCTACTACCGGGGACAGCCGGTGCGGATCACCTCGCCGGCCCGTTCCCGCCGTCAGCTCGGCATCGAGATGGTCTACCAGGACCTGGCCATGTCCCCGGACCTCACCGTCTGGCAGAACCTCTTCCTCGGCGAGGAGCGCCGCCGCTGGCGGCTGCTGCTGGACCGCAGCGGCATGCGCGCCCAGGCCCGCGAGACGCTGCAGCGGATGCACACCACGATCGGGCCCGACGACCTGGTCAGCGACCTGTCCGGCGGCCAGCGCCAGCTGGTGGCGGTGGCCAGGGGCCTGCTGTTCGACCGCGACATCATCCTGCTCGACGAGCCCACCGCCAGCATCTCGGTCGCCAAGTCCGACGAGGTCCTCGACACGATCCGCGACCTGCATGCGCACGGCAAGACGATCATCCTGATCAGTCACAGGATCGAGGACGTGCTGGCCGTCTGCACCCGGATCGCCGTGTTCGTGACCGGCAGGCTGGCACACGTGGTGGACAACGACGGGCTCACCGTCGAGGACCTCATCCACCTGATGTTCGGAAACGGGGTCCCACCGGACAGGGAAGCGACGTGACCCGGCTCACCACCCAGTCCGGTCAGCCCGCCGCCGGCGAGCCGGCGCCGACGGCACCCTGGGCACGCGTGCGCCATTACTCCCGCCTGGTACTGGGCCGGGAAGGCAGCGTGCGCCGCCCCGTCGCGTTCCTCATCCTCGCCCTCATCATCGCCACCATCATCACCCCCGACTTCATCCGGCCCACCGACATCGAATCGCTTCTGATCAACTCCAGTTTCCTGGTGGTGATCGCGGCCGGCGAGGCATTCGTCATCATGGTCGGCTCGATCGACCTCGGGGTGGAAGCGCTGCTGGCGAGCTTCGGCATGATCCTCGCCTGGCTCACCGTGCTGCACTCCGTGCCGACCGGGCTGGCGCTGGTGGCCACCCTGGCGGCAGCGCTCGTCGTCGGACTGCTGGTGGGATTCCTCGTCGCGAAGGTCCACATCCCCTCGTTCGTCGTCACCCTCGGTGTCTACTGGGGATTCCGCGGCGTCGCCCTGCTCGTGCACAACCAGCAGTACATCAGCCCGAGCAGCGTGAGCCCGGCCCGGCAGTTCGGGTTCGACTCGATCGCCGGCAACGCGTTCGGCATCTCCAACTTCACCCTGGTGCTCATCGCATTCGTGGTCGTGGTGGTCTGCCAGGCGGTGCTGTCACTCACGCCCTACGGGCTCTGGCTGAAGAGCATCGGCTCCAACGAGCAAGCCGCCCGCCGGGCCGGGCTCCGGGCCGACCTGCTCAAGATGAGCGTATTCGCGGTCTCCGCCGTGCTGGCCACGCTGGCCGGGATCATGCTCACCGCCTATCAGGGATCGATCTACCCCGACAGCGCGGCCGGCTACTCGCTGCAGGCGATCGCGGCGGTCATCCTCGGCGGCATCCCGTTCACCGGCGGGCGCGGCACCGTGACGGGCGCCGCCCTCGGAGCGCTGCTGATCGGCGTGATCAACACCCTGATCGTCCTGCTCGGGCTGCCCAGCCAGTACGAATACGTCTTCGTCGCCATCGTGCTGGTCATCGCCGGCCTGCAAGCCCGCGGCGGTGACCTGGTCAAGTAAGGCCGGACAGGCGCACCAGTCCGGCCCGGGCCCGCGGCTGTCACATGCTGCGGGCCGGGTGGTGTCTTCATGCCGACAAGCAACCGGCTTAGGAGGACATCATGACGCTGCGCGTGCCGAAGGCGGAGCTGCCCGCCGAGCTGCGGGAGGCCCTGACCAAGCAGCTCGGTGCGGTACCAGAACCGGTCGAGGTCATGTACAACAACCCCCCGGTGGCCACGTCCAGCCAGCAGTTCTCGTCCCAGGTGTCCAGCTGGGACGAGGCCGACGCGAGCCTCAAGACGTTCGCGCACATGGCCGTCGCGGCGCAGGTCGGCTGCAGCTGGTGCCTGGATATCAACTACTTCCTGGCGCAGAACCAGCAGCTGGACCTGGCCAAGGCGAGCCAGGTGCCTCGCTGGCGGGAATCGGACGTGTTCACGCCGCTGGAGCGGGACGTGATGGCGTATGCCGAGGCCATGACCAGCACGCCGACGACCGTCACCGACGAGCTGGCGGCGAGCCTGCTGGCGCGGCTCGGGCCCGCGGCGCTGGTCGAGCTCACGGTGTTCATCGGCTTTGCCAACATGGCGAGCCGGGTCAACACGGCGCACGGCATCACCTCCCAGGGCTACTCCGATGCCTGCGAGATTCCGCTGGCCAGGCGTCCCGGGCAGGCAGGCGTAGCGTCAACCCGATGACCGAGGACCCGTTCGTCGCCCACCGCGGCCTGCTGTTCACGGTCGCCTACGAGATGCTCGGCTCCGCGGCCGACGCGGAGGACGTGCTGCAGGAGTCCTGGCTGCGGTGGGCCGGCGCCGACCGCTCGCGGGTGCGTGACCCGCGGGCGTACCTGGTCCGGGTCGTCACCCGCCAGTCGTTCAACCGGCTCCGGACACTGGCGCGCAGGCGCGAGGACTACGTCGGCGAGTGGCTGCCGGAGCCGCTGCTGACCAGCCCCGATGTCGCCGAGGACGTCGAACTGGCTGAGAGCGTGTCGATCGCGATGCTGACCGTGCTGGAAACACTCGCGCCCACGCAGCGGGCCGTGTTCGTGCTCCGCGAGGTCTTCGAGCTGCCGTACGCCGAGATCGCCGTGGCCATCGGGAAGCCAGCCGCCACGGTGCGGCAGATCGCACGGCGGGCGCGCGAGCACGTGGCGGCGCGGCGGCCGCGGATGCAGGTGAGCCGGTCCGAACAGCAGGCAGTGGTGGAGCGGTTCCTGGCGGCGCTGCGAACCGGGCGGTTGCAGGAGCTGATGGAGGTCATGGCGCCGGACGTGGTCCTGATCGCCGACGGCGGCGGGCTGGCGGCCGCCGCGCTGGCCCCTGTGCACGGGGCCGAACTGGTGGCGAGGGTGCTCGCGCGCGCGAGCCGGTCCGCGTTCGCTTCCGCAGCGGTGTGGCTCAACGGCGCGCCGGCGGGCCGGATCGAGGTCGACGGCGAGCCAGCCGCGGTGAGCCTCGTGGTGGCGGACGGCCGGGTCAGCCGGGTCTACCTGGTCCGTAACCCGCGAAAGCTGACCCGGCTGGACGAACCGGCCGACCTCGTTAGGTAACGGCGTTCTTCTTCGCTGGTGCCGCCCCAGACCCCGTGGACTTCGCGCGCTTGCAGCGCGTGCTGCAGGCATTCAGCCCGGACCTGGCAGCGGGCGCAGAGTTCCTTGGCCGCAGCCACCTGGATGCGGGAGAGCCCGGCGGAGGAGACCGGGAAGAACAGGTCGGGATCGGCGGAACGGCAGGCTGCGCGCGCCCACCAGTCGCCCGGATGCGCATCTTCAGTCATGACAGGACTCATTCCAACGACGGTAGGAGCCGGTGCCGCCGATGGCGTCACCCGAAGGTGGCTATGCGGGTGGAATCTTCAACGCTGCGGGTGCGTGGCACCTTCGTGCATCGGGTTAGCCGGAGCCCCAGGGGCTGCGGGCGGTGAAGTAGGCGACCATCGCCGTCTTCCCGTCGGGCGCGATGAACCGCAGCTGGGCCAGCTTGGCGAGATCCATCGGAATCTGAGCGCCCCAGGTGCTGCGGTGACCGCCGAGCACGGCCGAGCCGGCCGCCAGCCGCTGGCCGTCCCTGGTGATCAGCTGGACGTGGTAGCGCTGCGCACCGGAGCCTGGCATATGCACGGTTGCGAACAGCCAGGAGGGATTGCCCTGGTATCCGTAGACGGTGCCGAGGGTTCCCGCCTGCCCGCGCAGCGCCGCCGCGGCGAAGAACGATCCGTGGCCCTGATTCAGCACCGACCGGTAGCTGTCGGCCAGCCGCCGGTCGCTGGCGGTGCCCTGGTAAACGGCCCCCGCGCCCACGGCCAGGGCCGCGACGATCGATGCGGCCACTGCCAGCCGGGG
This sequence comes from Nocardiopsaceae bacterium, assembly GCA_031254715.1. GTDB lineage: Bacteria > Actinomycetota > Actinomycetes > Streptosporangiales > Streptosporangiaceae > JAIRTY01. Next base: position 13,641 of record JAIRTY010000254.1, read on the forward strand.
CAGCCACCGGTGCCCGGTCCAGCGCTGCCGCCCGCCACGCCGGGCGGCCGGGCGGGGGCGGGCCGCGGGCGGGGACATGCGGGCCAGGGTCCTGGCGGCGAACCCGGGCGGCGGCTCCTGCGCGGGCGCCAGCAGCAGCAGGTCATCTACCACCGAGGACAGCTCCGAGACCAGCTTGCGGCAGTCAGGGCAGG
>JAIRTY010000258.1 GCA_031254715.1 Nocardiopsaceae bacterium
GGCAGACTCCGGGCGGCGGGCCGGGCGGCTGTCGGGGCGGGGAGGTGCCCGGGTGAGCGGGGGGGTGTGGGGGGGTCGCCCCCCCGAGCCAGCACCGAGCGGGCCGCAGCAACTGGTCGGGTTCAGCTACCAGGGCCGGGAACTCACCGCACCGCGCGGCGCGACCATCGCCGCCGCGCTGCTGGCCAACGGCATCACGTCCTGGCGGCTCACCCGCGGGCACGGTCGGCCGCGCGGGCTGTTCTGCGGTATCGGGCACTGCTACGACTGCCTGGTCGACGTGGGGGAGAGCCAGGCGGTCCGGGCCTGCCAGGTCCCGGTCCGAGACGGGGATGAGGTCAGGCAGGCCGGGCCGGTAGGCGGCGGCCCGGCCGCTGACCGGCCGGCCGGCGGCGCGGCCGGTCAGGCGGGCTCAGCGGACCCGGCGGATCAGGCGGGCGCCGCGGACCCGCCGGGTCAGGGGGGATCTGCGCACGCGGCGGACCTGGCGGGACCTGCGGACCTGTCGGCGCAGGCGGGCGCTACGGGCCCGCCATACCAGCGGGGGCCTGCGCATCCGGCGGGTCAGGCGGGCGCTGCGGATTCGGCGCGCCAGGCGGCTGGCGTGCTGCGGACCGAGGTCGCCGTCATCGGGGCCGGGCCGGCCGGGATGGCGGCGGCACTGGCCGCCGCCGACGCCGGCTGCGCGGTCACCCTGGTGGACCCCGCACCGCAGATCGGCGGCCAGATCTACCGGCAGGATCAGCGGCTGGCCGCTGGCGCCGGCGCGCCGCCCCCGGTCACCGGGGGACTGCCGGAACGGTTCCACCGGGCGGCCGCGCATCCACGGATCGGCCTGCTGCCCGGCACGAGCGTGTGGCACGCGCAGCGGGCCGGCCCGCGCTTCCTGCTGCAGTGCGCCGGGCAGGTCACGGGCGCGATCGACGCCGCCGCCGTGGTGCTTGCCACCGGCGCGGCGGAGGTGGTGTTCCCGTTCCCCGGCTGGACGCTGCCAGGGGTGGTGACGGCCGGCGCCGCCCAGGCCCTGATCAAGGCGCAGGGCACGCTGGTGGGCCGCCGCGTGCTGGTGGCTGGTAGCGGGCCGCTGCTGCTGCCGGCCGCGGTGAGCCTGGCCCGGCATGGTGCCAGGGTGGTGGCCGTGTGCGAGGCTGCCCGCCCGGCGCGGCTGCTGTCCCGCGCGCCGGGCCTGGCCGGTCATCCCGCCAAGGTCCGGGAAGCTGCCGGGTACGCGGCGGCCCTGGCCCGGCACCGGATACCGGTGTGGCCGGGCCGGGCGGTGATCGCCTGCGAGGGAGAACGGCAGCTGGAACGAGCCGTCGTCGCCCGGGTGGACGCAGCCGGGAGGCAGGCGGGCCCGCCCCGGGCCGTGTCCGTCGACGCGGTGGCGGTGAGCATGGGCTTCGCCCCCGTGCTGGAGCTGGCCCGGGCGCTCGGCTGCGACTGCCGGCCCCAGCCGCACCGGCCGGCCGTCGTGACGGTGACGGTGACCCAGGATCAGGCCGCGAGCACCCCCGGCGTTTTCGGCTGCGGTGAGGTCACCGGCGTCGGCGGCGCGGGCCTCGCCGAAGCGGAAGGGACCGTGGCCGGCGCGGCCGCTGCGCGGCTGCTGGGCAGGCTGAATGAGCCGCGCTACCGGCAGCGGTTGGCCGGACCGCTGCGTCAGGTGGCGCGGCTGCGCAGGTTCGCCGCCTGGCTGGATGGCACCTACCCGGTCACGGACGGCTGGCTGGATCTGCTGCGCCCGGACACCGTCATGTGCCGCTGCGAGGAGGTGACCTGGGCAGACCTGGCCGGCGCGTTCGCGCTGGGAGCTGCCGGCCTGCGGGCGGTCAAGGGCATCACCCGCTGCGGCATGGGCTACTGCCAGGGCCGGGTGTGCGGCCCCGGGCTACAGCACGCCACCGCGCGTCAGGCAGCCCTGCCGCTGGCCGAGGTCGGTGACCTGAACACCCGTCACATCGCGGCACCAGTGACGGTCGGGACCCTGGCCGCCTCCGCCCCCGGGTCCGACCCCGGCCCCAGTTCCGGCGGCCGCGAGGAACGCTAGTTCCCACGGTGGGCAGCTGGACCCGGCGGATGCGGTCCGATACGGGTTCGGCTGGGTCGGCTCGGTGGCGGTCGAGACGGCCGGCGGCCTGGCCTGGCACGATGACGGGGTGCTGTCGGACCTTGCTCTGAGGTCTCCCTGGCCGCCTCGGGTCCCGGCCGACCCGGCGGTCAGGCCGGGCGGGTGTCCGGGGCGTCGGCCCCGGCCCCGGCGCTGACTTCAGCCTCGGGCGGGTAGCGGCCGGTCAGCCGGGCCAGCTTCAGTCCCAGGTGCAAGGCCAGCCGGTCCTGGCCGTCCCGGAGGTCGGCTCCGGTCAGCCGCTCCGCCTTGCCGAGCCGGTAGTAGAGCGTGGCCCGGTGCAGGTGCAACTGTTCCGAGGTGCGCTTGGCGTCGCCGCCGGAGTCCAGGTAGCTCTCCACCGTCCGCAGCAGGTCCGGTTCCGCCCGCAGCAGCGTGACCAGCCTCGGGTCGAGGCAGGAGCCGGCCGCCTCGCCCGGCGGAAGCTGCACCAGCGCCCGGAACGCGCCCAGCTCCCGCCACCGCGCCACCTCGCCCACGGACGGCACCGCCGCCGCCACCCGGGCGGCGAGCACCGCCTCCCGGTACGAGATCGCGGCGCTGGTCAGGACGGGCTGGGGATCCCCGATCCCGGCGATCACGCGGGGCGGGACGCCGGCGGCGGCGGAACGAGCGCTGTCGAGGTGCTTGCTCAGCAGCCCGCGTGCCTCCTCGGCCGCCGCCAGGGCAGCCCCCTCGCCATCGGGTTCCCGCAACTCGACCAGCAGCACGCCATGATCGCGGCGGACGGTCCGGAGCGGGCAGGCCGGGCCCCGCCTGCGGCCAAGCTCCCATAGCGCCTCCCGGATCAGCTCCGGCAAGCCCGGGCCGGTGTCATCGGCAAGCCGCAGGCAGACCGCGGTGTGGACGGCATCGGCAGCCGCCAGGCCCTCGTCGATCAGCTGGCGCGCCGCAGCCTGGCGCAGTTCGGCGGCGGGTGCCAGCAGGTGCGACAGCGAGCTGGCGCGCAGCCGCTCCGACAGTTCCTCCTCCGACAGCAGCAGCGCCGCGTGCCGCTGCGCGTCCTGCACGATGGCGATGTCAGCCGGGGTCAGCCGCTGGTCGTCGTCGATCAGGAACAGGAACCCCATCAGTCGTCCCCGGAACCGGACGGGGGCGCACAGCCGGCCCAGGATCCCCAGCTCCGGGTGGCTCGGGATCCGCAGCGGGTCCTGTGCCCGCACGATCCCGAACTGGCGAAACCAGTCCTTGACCTCCTGCCGGGTCTCCCGGCGGAGGATCGAGTCGCGCCGGACCTCGTCGATGGTGGCGCTGTGCGAGGAGTACACCACCATCCGCTGCTCGTGATCCTCGAGCACGGTGGGGGTGTTGAGGCGCTCGGCGAGGTAGTCCACCAGGGTCTGGAGATCGCTCAGGTCCCACCAGCTCCGTTCTTGTCATTCGTCGAGAAACTAGGCCAGCAGTCTTGTCTCCTGTTGATATCAGGGTCAATGGCACCTCGGTAACCTCTCGGCATCAACGCCGCAGCCCGGTCCTCATCTGCCCAGGGCCGGACCGGTGCGGGTGTGGCACCATGGCTGGTTCCGGGACGTGTGCGCGAGAGCCCGCCGGGGGACCGAGCTGCCGGGGGAGACCACCATGCCTGCTGCTGATCCCGCTTCCGCCCAGGCCGGCCGCGGGGAATCTGCCGGCCGCCGGGTGACTCACGCGGAGGCGGCCCGGATCCTGGCGGACCGGGACCCGGTCATCGCCCGGCTGATGGCCGCCGCTGGCCTGCCCCGGCTCCAGCGGCCACGGGAGTCGCACTTCGCCGCGCTGCTGCGGGCGATCGTCTACCAGCAACTGGCCGGCGCTGCTGCGGCCGCCATCCACGGGCGGCTGCTCGCGGCGCTCGGCAGCGAGCCGCGCCCGGAGGCGCTGACAGCACTTCCGGACGAGGCGCTCCGCGCGGCCGGCCTGTCCGCCGCCAAACTGGCCTCGGTGCGGGACCTGGCGGCCAAGGTGCTGGACGGGACGGTCGTGCTGTCGCCGCGCGGCCTGGCCCGGGAATCCGACGAGGAGCTCAAGGCCCGGCTGTCGGCGGTGCGGGGCATCGGAGCCTGGACCGCCGACATGTTCCTGCTGTTCCAGCTTCGCCGGCTCGATGTATGGCCCACCGGAGACCTGGGGGTCCGCCGCGGCTACGGCCTGGCGTGGCAGGTTCCCATGCCCAGCGCCCGCGAGCTGCAGCCGCTCGGCGATCCCTACCGCCCGTACCGTTCGGTGGCCGCCTGGTACTGCTGGCGCGCCGCCGAGCTCTACGCGGGCGCCGCGGCCAGTGCCCTCACCCGGTAGCCGGGCGGCCGCCCCACTCCCGGCCCCGGCTCCCGGGCGCGCGGCTCATGGACGCGGCTAACAAGCGCGCCGCAGGTCAGTCCTCGGAGCGGATGTCGGTGTCGTCGTCCTCCACCACGTGCACCGATGCCTCCTCGGCGCTGGCGGCGCCGCCATCGATCCCGGTGTCACGGGCTACGAGATCAGCCTCGCTGGCCGGGTGTGCCCCCTCGTCCTCGGCGACCAGGCGGCCTGCCCGGGGGTCGGGGCCGTCGTCGAGCAGGAGGCCGTCCACGTCCTCGTCGCCCGCGTCCTCGTCGCCGCCGGTGCCATCGCGCTCGTCGCCGGCATCCTCGTCATCGCCGTCCTGGGCGCCGAGGTCGGGCTCTTCCTCCGCGAGCATCTCGTCGAGAGACTCGTCGTCCGGCTCGGACCTGATGGCAGTGGACCAGCGCTCCGGCGGGGCCACCCCCCTGTCCAGCGGGTCGTCCCCCGGCTTGCCGTCCAGCGTGTCAGCTGCGTCAGCTACCTCGTAGTCAGTGAGGTCAGCTGACTCATGGCGCCTCTCCTCGGGCATCTGCGCCCCCGTCACTGGTCGTAGTGCGTGGGCGGGAACCTGTCCCGCTCGCCCTCGACCAGCAATTCGTCCTGGTCGAACTCGCGGCGGGCCTCGGCCCGCGCCTCCTGGTACTCATCGCTCTGGCTGACATCGGGCGGCGGCGGGGCATCGGTTGCTGGCGGGACCTCATCAGGGTCGTAGTCGTCGAGGCCCGCCTCTACCCGCTCCTCCTCGGTCAGCCGGGCAAGCCGGTCATCGTCGATGTGCTGCGGTGAGCCGCCATGCTCGCGGCGGTCACGCCGGAACTCCGCCGCTGGCCGGTCGGGGTCCTGATCAGTCATATCGCCTCCCCGGTCGCTGGGAAAGCCGGCACCTCAAACCACCAAGGTTACGCCCGGCTTCCGCGGAGCCGCGCCAGCAGTCACCAGCCCGCGGCGGGACCCGGTGACGCGCACCGGCACCGGTCACCGTGGCGATAGCCTGGCCGTATAGTCCGCGCCTCGCTGGACCATTCCCGCTGAACGGGCCGCTGCGAAATTGCCCTGATGACGACGGGCTGGCCGGGACGCGGCAGAATGAGGCAGTCGGGGCCGGCGGGCTGCCAGCCGCCGGCGCCTAACCGTCCAGCCGGAAACGACCGCATGGGGGAAGACATCATGACCGACCCCGGCCGTCAGCACGGGCTCTGGCCCGTCCCCGGCGATGGGGTGCTCGCACGCCACGGCAACCTGGTCCTGCTCAGCAGCATCGACGAGCATGGCTTCATTGAGTCGCTGCTGGACCTGCTCGGGCGCACCAGCGAGGCAGGAGGCGATGGCAGGGCACTCGTCGACGCGATCGTGGCCGCCGTCACCGGCGACCGCTCGTGGGGGAGCGCGCAGGGCTGGCCGGCGCCTGCCCTGTTAGCGTTCGGCCCGGCCGGGTCCGGGCTGGCGGTCACGGTCAGCGGGACCGCCTGGGCCGAGATCACCACCGGCTACGGGACGAGCAGGCTGGCGGCCGGGCAGCCCTCGATGCTGCTGCGGGCGGTGACCGGAGTCCTGGTCCAGTCGGTCCGCGGCGGCCTGACAGCCAGCGGCGAATCTGACCGGGCGGACCGGTTCAGCCGCCTGGACAGCGGCACGGTCCGCGCCGGCGGCCTGTCGTACGTCCCTGGCCAGCCGGTTTCCCCGGCGCGGGTGGCCTTCCCGGCGCCGCGGGAGGCCCCCTCGGGGCAGGTGCCCGCCCGGGGGCAGCAGGCCGCCCCGTCACCCCAGGCCGGATCCCCGGCGCGCCCGCCGGACCGGCCCGCCCGGGTACCGTCGGCGCAGGCTCCGCCGCCCGCGGCCCAGCCGGCCCGGGCCGCGCTGTCCCAGGCCCAGCAGCCGCCGGCCCAGCCTCAGTCGCCGCACGCCCAGCCCGCAGCTCATCTGCGGCCGGCTCATCTCCAGTCGGCTCAGCCGGGGCAGTCTCAGGCACGGCAGGCTCAGCGAGGGTCGGCTCAGCCAGGACCCCCTCCGGCGGGGTCGGCTCAGCCAGGGCCGGCTCAAGGGGGGCCGGGCGGGGCACCGAGGGCCTTCGGCGCGAAGGGGTCGGCCCCGCCAGC
>JAIRTY010000284.1 GCA_031254715.1 Nocardiopsaceae bacterium
GTGGCCTGGGCGGGCACGTCGGCGCTGGTGACCAGGACAGCCATGGCGATGGCGGGCAGCGCGGCCGCCATCCGCATTGCCGCTCGCACCCGCCGGCGTGCCGTCAGCCGTGGCGGGGCCGGAGCGGATGCCCGCATCGCCCGGAATGTCACGGCGCGGTTCATACCCACGTCCCTGGCTGCTTTACCCGTCCGGCTAGTCAGGGCGGGCCTCGCTCGGCGGGCTGGCCGGGTAGGCAAGTTCGGCCCGCAGCTCTTCCGGGCCGGTCACCGGGGCCCGGCAGCTGAACTCCCGGCACACGTACGCGGCGGGCGCCCCGTCCGCCAGCGGGCGCCCTGCCAGCAGCGGGATCCCGCCGGGCTGCTCGCCGGTGCCGAGCGCGATCATCGCCCCGGGCGGGGCCGCCAGCTGCGCGGTCAGGTGCAGCGCGGCGGTCCGCGGGTCGTCCGCCGGGCCCACCACTGCGATCTCCGCCGGGCCGGCCACCACCGCCTCCGCCACCGCCAGCCCGGCGCCGGCGGCACGCGGGAACCTCGCGGCGAGCTCACCCACCGGCCCCAGCGCCGCCAGCGCGGCCTCGCGGTGACGGGCCGACCCGGTCAGCGCCGCGTAGCTCAGCAGCGCCCCGGCGGCGGCGAACGTGCCGGACGGCGTGGGACCGTCGGCGGGATCGGCGGGGCGGTAGAGCAGCCGCTCGCCGTCGTCCGCGGTGTCGTAGAAACCGCCGCCCGGCGCGCCGAACCGCGCCAGCGCGGTCCCCAGCAGGTCGCCCGCCAGCCCGGCCCAATGGTCCTCACCGGTCACGCCGGACAGCACCAGGAACCCGTCCGCCACGCAGGCGTAGTCCTCCAGCACGCCCCCGCTGGGCCCGGCGGCACCGTCCCGGGAGGTGCGCGCCAGCCGGCCGCCGGCCAGGTGCACCCGCTCCAGCAGCCCGGCGGCATCCCGCGCCGCCGCGGTGAGGCCGGGCTCCCCGAGCAGCAGCCCGCACTCGGCCAGCGCGGCGATGGCCAGCCCGTTCCAGGCCGCGACCACCTTGTCGTCGCGGCCCGGTCGCACCCGCTGCTCCCTGGCCGCGAGCAGCTGCCCGGCGATCTGCTCGGAGCGGGCGGGGTCGGTGGGGTCGGCCCGGCGCTGCAGCACCGACCGGCCGTGCTCGAACGTTCCCTGCTCGGTCACCCCGAACTCGTCCGCCGCGTAGCGGCCGTCCGCGGCGCCGAGCACGGCGGTCAGCTCGGCCGGGGTCCAGGTGTAGAACCTGCCTTCCTCCCCCTCACTGTCGGCGTCCAGCGCGGACGCGAATCCGCCCTCGGCGGTGCGCAGTTCCCTGATGAGCCAGCCGCAGGTCTGCGCCGCCACCCGGCGGGCCAGCGGGTCGCCGGTGCGGCGCCACAGGTGCGCGTAGGCCCGGGCGAGCAGGGCGTTATCGTAGAGCATCTTCTCGAAGTGCGGGACGACCCAGTCCGCGTCCACCGAGTAGCGCGCGAAGCCCCCCGCCAGCTGGTCGTACATGCCGCCGCGAGCCATTGCCGCGGCAGTGCCGGCCGCCATCTCCAGCGCCTGGACGCGCGGCTGGCCGTCCGCGTTGCCCGGCCCGCTGCCAGCCCGTTCGGAATGCCGGAGGAGGAATTCCAGCACCATCGACGGCGGGAACTTAGGCGCCTGGCCGAACCCGCCCCGGTCGGCGTCGTACTGGCCGGCCAGGGTGGCGACCGCCTGGTCGCAGCGGGCGGCCAGGCCGGCGGCCGGGGTCTCGGCCCGCCACGGTCCCGCCCGCTCGGCCAGCGCGGCGGCGATCTGGCCGGCCTGGCCGGTGACGCTGCTGCGGTCCTCCTGCCAGGCCTTCGCCACCCCGAGCACCAGCCGTTGGAAGTACTCGCGCGGGAAGTAGGTGCCGCAGTAGAACGGCTCCCGGTCGTGGGTGAGGAAGACCGTCATCGGCCAGCCGCCCTGGCCGGTCATGGCCTGGGTCGCGGTCATGTAGACCGCGTCCACGTCGGGGCGTTCCTCCCGGTCAACCTTGATCGCCACGAGGTTCTCGTTCAGCAGCCGGGCGGTCTCCGGGTCCTCGAACGACTCGTGCGCCATCACGTGGCACCAATGGCAGGCGGAGTCCCCCACCGAGAGCAGCACCGGCACGTCCCGCTCCCTGGCCTCGGCAAATGCCTCGTCGCCCCACTGCCACCAGTCCACCGGATTGCCGGCGTGCTGGAGCAGGTACGGGCTCGTCGCGTGCCTGAGCCGCTCTGCCATGTCTCCATCATGACCCGGCCGGCCGCATGCATGCCGCCGGGACGGGCGATCCGGCCGGAGGCGTGACAAGGCCGCCGTTGCTGCCGCTGTCGGTAGCGGGCGCTGGGTGCACCGGCCAGCCGACCGGACCAGCGCGTAGCCGAGGGTGGGAGGCCGGCATGCGGCTCAGGGTCAGGGCTGGCGGCAGCAGCGCAGCGATGCCGGTGGCAGCGGTGACGGCGGCGACGCTCATCGCCAGCCTGGTTACCTCCGCCGCGCTGCCGGGTGACACCCAGGCCAGCAGCCAGCGGGCCCCGGCGTTACCTTCCGCCACCATCGGCATCTCGGACCAGGGCTCGTACGCCTTCGATGGCTGGGGCACCTCCCTCGCCTGGTGGGCCGAGGCCGCCGGCAGCTGGCAGGATGAGCAGCAGCGGAGCCTGGTCAAGAACCTGTTCGGAGCCCCGGACATCAGTAACGCCGCCACCTCGCCCCTCGGGCTGACCATCGCCCGCTACAACATCGGCGCCAGCCCGGCGTCCGGCGGTCAGAACCAGGCCGGCTGCCCCGGCAGTGCGGCACCGCAGTTCCCCCGGGACATCCCGGCGCCGCAGCAGGGCCCGACCTCGCCGGTTGACATCAGCCAGGATCGGGACCAGCTCAGCATCCTGAAAGACATCAGCAGCGTCATCGGCAGTGATCCGCAGCATTACGAGGCATTCGCCAACTCGCCCCCCTTCTGGATGCTGACCCCGGGCCAGTGCCCGATCGGGGATAACCATCTCGACCCGGGCAAGTTCGGGGCGTACGCCCAGTACCTGATCAGCGTTCTGCACGCGTTCCGCCAGCAGGGCATCAGCTTCGGCACGATCGACCCGTTCAACGAGCCTTCACCTACTCACTTCCACTGGCCCAACGGATGCACCAGTAACTGCCAGGAAGCCGCGAACATCTCACCGGCCGATCAGAGCGCGATCGCTGGCAAGCTGTGCGACGCGCTGGGCCAGAGCGGCCTGAGCACCAGAGTCGCCGCCATGGACGAGAACACCCCGGACGGGGCAGGCGGCGACTACAGCCACTACGACCAGCATGCGAAGAGCTGCCTCGGCCAGTTCAACACGCACAGCTACGGCACATCCGGGGACCGGAAAAACGTTGCCGGGCTCGCTGCCCTCGGCCCCAAGTTGTGGATGTCGGAGTTCGGCAACGCCGGGGCGCCGGACAGCATCAATGCCGGTCAGCAGCTGGCCCGGATGATCGCACGGGACCTGCAGTACATGCGCCCCCGGGCATGGGTCTACTGGCAGGCCATGGAGGCCGCCGGGGACAGCAACTGGGGCCTGCTGGCTGATCCCAGCTTCCCTCATGCCGGATCGCTCGAAAAGACGTTCCGATATGACGCGCTCGCTCAGTACAGCGAGTTCATCCGGCCTGGCTACAGCATCCTCAAGGCATCCCGGCAGGGCGCTGTGCAGACGTTCACGGTAGCGGCCCGGGACCCCGCCACGGGTCAGACCGTGCTGGTGACCACCAACTGCGATGCCCCTAACGACGACCCTGCCCAGAGCGCGGGAGCAGGCGGGTGCGCCGACTCCACCCAGGACCGCAGCATTCATTACGACCTGCGCAGCCTGGGCGTCTCCTACGCAACGGTCAGCGCCTGGCGCACCAGCGGCAATGGGGCACCGGGCGATCAATTGCAGCCGGTCACTAGCGGCCTCACGGTGGACAACAACACGCTGACCGATGCGAACCAGCCAGCCGGGTCGATCACCACCTATGTCGTCAGCCCGCCGGGACTGCCGGGGACCGGGCACCCGGCCCAGCACGTGACCTACACCGGGCCGGTGACCGCGGACTACCACGACGCGTTCACCGCGTCGGCCACATTGACCTCGGGCGGCGACCCGGTGCCGGGCCAGCCGGTCACGTTCCGGCTCGGCAGCGGCGGCGGGACGCAGGAGTGCCAGGCCACCACCGGCTCGTCCGGCTCGGCAAGCTGCCCGCTGACGCCGGACCAGGTTCCGGGCCAGACCACGCTGACGGTGAGATCGGGCAGCGCGTCGGCCTCCGTGCCGTTCACCATCGCCCGTGAGGAAACGGCCGTTGCCTATACCGGGCCCAGTCACATCGCCAACGGCGTGTCCGCCCAGTTGTCAGCGGTGCTCAAGGAAGACGGCACGGTCCCGATCAGCGGCCGGCCGGTGTCGATCGCGCTGGGAAGCGGGCCCAGCCGACAAGAGTGCACCGGCACCACCGACGGCACTGGGACCGCGTCGTGCACCATCCGGGCGGTGAACCAGCCGCTGACAGATACCGCCACCGTGCCGGTGACCGTGTCGTTCGGGGGGGACGCGTTCTACCTGCCCTCACGCGCGAGCGCGTCGGTGCGGCTGGAGTACTACACCGGCCGGGCGTTCGGCCTGTCCGCCGGCGTGCACCCGCCCGTGCTCACGGTCCGGATCCCGCCCTCCCCCGACACCGGCAAGATCCGCGTCGCCAAGGCCATGACCACCACCACCCCGTGCACGGCCAGCGTCAGCACCGTCCTGGTCACCGCGGGGGCACTGTGCCCGCGCGTCACCACTCACCTGGCGCCGGGCACCTCCACCGCCACCGCCACGGTGTCGGACGTGAGCGTCGGCCTGCCCGGCGTCCCGGTGATCGAGCTGTCGGGCGTGCGCGCCACCTCCACCAGCACCTGCGGGGCGGCGTCCGGGAACGTCAGCCTGACCGTCCGGGTCGCCGGCACCAGGATCGCGGTCTCCACCGCGCCCGGCAGCGGCGTCCGGCTGCCCGGCGGGACCCGGCTGATCGTCAACGAGCAGCGCCCGGTGCCCGGGGCCGACTTCGGGCTCACGGTCACAGCCGCCCACCTCATCCTGCCTGCCGGGCTCGGACAGGTCACCATCGCCTCCGCCACCAGCGACGCCCACAACTGCAGCTGACGGAGGTCGCTACAGCAGTGTGTGCGGCACGTGTGCCGCACACACTGCTGCATGATTTGCGGCATGATGGTTCGCAAGACGCTGAACTTCTCCGAGCCGCTGGAGTGGCTGCGGAGCGCGCATCCTCCGGGGCCAGATATGGGCCGTTGACCTCGGGCGGCGTAACCCGGGCGAGAAGTTTCACGTGATCTTGTCCAACAACGGCCGGAACGCGAGCGCCTACCCATGGGTCCACGTCGTCCGGGGTCACGGCTCGCCAGCCGCCCCGCCCGCTGCCGACAGACATCGCGCTTCCCGGCGGGCAGCCCTACAGCGGATGGGTCAAGTGCGATGAGCTCATGCCCGTCCGCAAGGAACGGCTGCGGCGCCAGGTAGGGGCCGTGTCCCGCGAGCACCTGGCACGGATCGAAGCAGGGGTACGCCTGGTGCTCGCCCGCTAGCGATGATCGGGGCTAGTCGCCGGTGGACCCGTCGATGCATTCGCGGAGCAGGTCGGCGTGGCCGTTGTGGCGCGCGTACTCCTCGATCATGTGCAGGTAGAGCCACCGGATGTCCCTGGTCCGCTCCGGGTGGTCGCCGTGGCTGGGCACCACGTCATCGAGCTGCTTCCCGGCCACGGCGGCCCGCGCCAGCTCCAGTTCCTGTGTGAATGCCTCGATATTGGCGGCCGCGTCCGCGTCACCGAGCGCTTCGAAGTCCTGCCCGGTCAGGTCCGGGTCGTACGGGAACGGCAGGTCGGTGTCTGCCGCGTGGATCCGGAACCACCAGCGCTCCACCTCGGTCATGTGCCGGACCAGGCCGAGTAGCGAGAGCCGGGAGGGCGGGACGGCGCGGAGCTTGAGCTGCTCGGCGGTGAGTCCCTGGCACTTGCAGAGGAGGGTGGCGCGGTGGTAATCGAGCCAGGCGGCCAGCGCCTCCCGCTCGCCGGTTATCCGAGGCGGATCGGTGCGAGGGACTTCCGGAGCTTTCCAGGTCATCGCGTCATCATGGGCCACCTGCCCAGCATCCCGCCAGCGGTTTACCGTCCGGGGATAGGTTCGGTGCATCGGTAAGCATCCGACTGCGGAGGTGATGCGCGTGGGCGTGGAGGTCGGCCGGATCGGCGTGTGGGTCCCCGGCGGCCTGCTGCCGGAACCAGGCGAGGCGGCAGCGGAGCTGGCCGGGCTGGAGGAACTCGGGTATCAGGCGCTGTGGCTGGGCAGGTCCCCGGCCGGGACGCTGGAACAGCCGGAAGCAGTGCTGGCGGCCACCAGCAAGCTGGCGGTGGCGACCGGCATCGTCAGCATCTGGCCCCATCCGCCCGCCACCGTGGCGGCCGCCTATCACCGGGTCACCAGCGCCTACCCGGGCCGGTTCCTGCTCGGTCTTGGCGTCAGCCACGCGCACCTGGTCGAGCCCATCGGGCAGGAGTACGCGCACCCGTACCGCAAGCTGGTGGAGTTCCTGGACGGGCTGGATGCGGCCGGCCAGCCGGTCCCTGCCGCTGACCGGGTGCTGGCCGCGCTCGGGCCGCGGATGCTGGCGCTGGCCCGCGACCGCGCCGCCGGCGCGCACCCCTACCTGGTCACCCCCGAGCACACCCGCCGGGCGCGGGAGGTCCTCGGCAGCGGGCCGCTGCTGGCACCGGAGCAGAAGGTGGTGCTCGACACCGACCCGGCCCGGGCCCGCGAGATCGCCCGCGCCATGCTCGGCACATATCTGCGGGCGCCGAACTACATCGCGAACCTGCGCCGTCTGGGGTTCACCGACGAGGACATCAGCGGCGCCAGCGACCGGCTCGTGGACGCGCTGGTCGCCTGGGGTGACGAGGCCGCCATCGCCCGCCGGGTCGCCGAGCACCACGCAGCGGGCGCCGATCATGTCTGCATCCAGGTGCTGACCGCCGAGCAGGCCCTGCCCTGGGACCAGTGGCGGGCGCTCGCCCCCGCACTGGCCTGACCGCCGGCCTGGCTTGACTCGGGCCTGCGCTGACTCCCGGGCTGGCCTGACTCCCGGGCTGGCCCGACTCCCGGGCTGGCCCGACTCGGGCCTGGCCTGACCACAGCGCTGGCCTGGCCGCGGGGCGGCCAGGCCAGCAGCGGTCCCGGGCGGGGTCAGGCGGGAGTTCCCGCTCGCTCCGGCACCGGGGCGGGCGCGGCTTCCGGTGCCCCTGTTTCCTCCCGGATGCCGTACCGCGCGTACAGGCGGCGCAGCGGCCCTGGCGCCCACCAGTTGGCCCGGCCGAGCAGCCGCATGGTGGCCGGCACCAGCAGCACCCGGATCAGGGTCGCGTCCGCCAGCAGGGCGATGATCATCCCCACGCCCAGCAGCTTGATGAACGTGATCCCGGAGGCCGAGAACGCGCCGACCACGACCATCAGCAGCAGCGCCAGGCTGGTGATGATGCCGCCGGTGCGCTGCAGGCCATCGGCCACCGCCGCGGTGTTGTCGCCGGTCAGGTCGTACCGCTCACGCACCCGCGACAGCAGGAACACCTCGTAGTCCATGGACAGCCCGAAGATGATCGCCAGCATCAGGATCGGCATGGTCGGGTCGATGGTGCCGGTCGAGGTGAAGTTCAGCAGCCCGGACAGGTGCCCCTGCTGGAAGATCCAGACGATCGCGCCGAACGTGGCCGACAGCGACAGCACGTTCATCACGATCGCCTTGATGGGCAAGACCACCGAGCCGAACGCCAGGAACAGCAGCACGAACGTGGCGAGCACGACCACCAGCGCCATCCAGGGCAGGGTGTGACCGAGGCTGGCCAGTTCGTCCACCAGTTGCGCTGACACTCCCCCGACGTAGGCGTGCGAGCCTGGCGGCGGCGGCACCGCCCGGACCTGGCCGACCAGCTGCCGCGCGGAGGTCGACATGGGGTCCGCGGCGAACCGCAGGTCCACCCGGGCCACGCGGCCGGCGGCGCCGGTCACCTGCGCGCTGGTGACGCCGGGCACGTGCGCCAGCCGGCTGGCGTAGCCGGTCAGCTCCGCCCGCTGCGCGGGGGCGGACGCGGGCCCGGCCAGCCGCACCACCGACTCGATCGGGGTGGTCGAGTTGGCCGGGAAGTCCCGGGTCAGCGCCTCGGCCACCACCCGCGGGCCGGAGCTCGCCGGTAGCACCCGGGCGTCGGTCCCGCCCCAGGTGATGGACAGGAACGGGACCCCGATCGCGAGCAGCACCACCACCGTCCCGGCCACGTACGCCACCGGCCGCCGCATCACGCTGCGGGCGATCCGGTACCAGGCGCCGCTGCCGCTGGCCGCTACCCGCCCGGCCGAGCGGCGGATCCGCA